>JAZUNV010000027.1:0-7551 GCA_045604305.1 Anaerovoracaceae bacterium
ATTGCTGCTTGGGGAGAGTGCATGTTACGCGGCGGATGCCGTTACCCGGAAGGTCCGGTTCAAAAGCCGTTTTCTGACAGACCCGGAGAGTGTGAAGGACATCCGGACATTTGCGGCCGGTGTGCTTTCGGATCTGATCGGGAGCGGGAACCTGGTTCAGGGAGAGGATTGTTGTGTGTATATCGGCTGCCCTGCCGGATGGGACCGCAATACCAGGGAGCGCTACAGAGAGATATTCGAAAGCGCAGGATATCCGCCTGCGAAAATCATCTCAGAGTCACGTGCCGCCATGGTCAGCGCATGCCAGTCCAAGCACCTTCAGGTCGGAGTGGACATACTCTCCAAGCCCGTGCTCGTAGTCGACATCGGCTCATCGACCACAGACTTCGCCTACATCATGGGCGGCAAGGAGGTTGAGATCCAGACCGGCGGCGAGGTAGTTCTCGGCGGAGGCCTCATGGACGAGGTCCTGCTGGCGGAATCCGTTAAGAGCTCAGGGCTCATGCGCAAGAAGATACAGTCCGTATTCGAGAAGAGCGAGCCATGGAAGACATACGCGGAGTTTGCGGCCAGAAGGCTCAAGGAGAAGTACTACTCCGACGAAGAGTACTGGAGCACCCATCCGTGTCAGGAGAGCGTAGTGCTCCACTACGACCTGCCTGTCAAGCTGACTCTTAAGATGGATCACAAGACGGCGGACCACATGATCAACATGCCGATAGAGAATCTCGGCAGACGTTCGTGGAAGGATGTCTTTATCTCCTCTCTCGAGGATGTCAAAAAGAGCATCACCACTGCTCAGCCTGAGCTGATATTCCTGACCGGAGGCGTCAGCAAGATGCCTGCCATCCGCGATTGGTGCGGCAGCGTGTTTACCGATGCTATCGTTGTGTCCGCGACAGATCCGGAGTTCTCAGTAGCCAGAGGGCTCTCCTACTGCGGCCGCATCGACGATGACCTGAGAGAATTCAGAGCGGAGCTCGATGCCCTGATCGATTCTTCAGCTATAGAGGACATAGTCAGCAAGCACATCCCTACTCTCTACAAGGATGCAGTCGATGTGCTCGTTGATCCTATAGTGAGCGAGGTGGCCATCCCGGTATTCGACAGGTGGAGATCAGGCGAGATCAGGAGGCTTGCCGACACTGACGAGATCCTCCAGCAGGAAGTCGCTGACTTTCTCAGGAAGGACCAGACCAGGGAACTGCTGGCGGGACCTATCACATCATGGCTCAAGCCTGTCATAGAGGAGCTCGAATCGCTGACAGTCCCTATCTGCCTGAAGCACAACATACCGTATACGGCCCTCAGCCTGAAGTCTTATCTGAACGCTTCGGACATAGACATCAAGGTCGATGCCAAGAACATATTTGCAGTTGAGGAAATGACCTTCCTGATCGACTCTATCGTGACAGCGGTCGTAGCCTTACTGGTAGCAGCAATAGATGTGATCCCGTTCATGGCGGGTCCTGAGGGCGTGCTCATCGGCATCGTCGCATCGGTAGTTGTCCTCTTCCTCGGTAAGGATAAGATGCAGGAGGCCCTGCTCTCATCCGATATCCCTAAGGCGATGAGGAGGCTCATCCCTAAGGGCGCATTCAGCTCCAGGGCTGATACCATCAGCTCGGATATCAAGGAATCCTTCTACGATACGCTCAACAAGGAAAAGAACGATGAGATCAGTGAGAGAATGGTCAATGAGATAACGGGACAGATCGAGACCACGCTCGCAAAGATGGCGGAGATCGTCGAGATCCCGCTTGGATAAGATATACAAGTTATATGAGAACTGACAGATATAAAGAAGAACCAAAGAAAGACAAGCGCAGGACTCTCAGGGTCCTGCTTGTTTTGATACTCGTACTCATAGCCGGCATCTCCACTGCTCTGGCTTACATGTATAAGAGCGCCAGAGATTCCATAGAGATAGAATTCACCGCCGAGAAGCCGGAAGTGGAATTCTCCGAAGAGCATTCCTCCATGGATTATGTAAAGGACGCTGAAGGCAAGGTATCGCCATCCCGCAAGTATCTCGATACATCGAAGCTCGGTGCACGCAAGATCACATACACGGTCACGAAGCCGGTTCTGGGCGGTCTGCTGAGACCATCGAAGAAGTTCACGTGGAACTATGAGGTAGTCGACATGACTCCGCCGCTTGTGCTGTGGAACGGCGACGGCTCGGTACTTACAGTCGGTGAGGAGTTCGATATCAACAAATATATCGGTTACGGTGACAATGCAGATCCGGCTCCCCGTATGGAATGCGTCGGAGATGTGGATACTTCAACTCCCGGTGACTACCCTCTCAAGATCACCATTATAGACGCATCCGGCAACAGCACCCGATGTGATATGAAGATCACAGTCGCAGAGGAGCTGCCGGAATATGAGTCCGGAGGCGGCAAGATCAAATTTGCCAAGTTCAGGAAGAAATACGCAGGCGAAGGCAGGCACTTCGGCATAGACGTATCCGCGTGGCAGGATGAGATCGATTTTGAGGCTGTCAAGAAAGCAGGCTGCGAATTCGTGATGATAAGGATAGGCTACTCCTCAGGAGACGGAACGGTCGCTACCCCTGACAACAGGTTCAGCGAAAACATAAAGAAAGCAAAGGCTGCCGGTCTCAAGGTGGGAGTATATCTTTACAGCTATGACAAGAACGAGAACATGGTGCGCGGCACCGCGGACTGGGTGATCAGGAAGCTCGCCAAGGAGAAACTTGATCTGCCGGTCGCCTTCGATTGGGAGGAGTTCGGCCAGTTCCAGACTTACGGGATCAGCTTCCGTGATCTTAACGACATGTATGATGCGTTCGCAGACGAGCTCTCAAAGGGCGGCTATGACTGCATGCTCTACGGAAGTGCCAGATTCCTCGATCTGGTCTGGGAGGATACCGACGTGAGACCTGTATGGCTCGCCCACTACACCGAACAGACCGATTACGAAGGTCCTTACATGATTTGGCAGGTCGCCAATACCGGCCGTATCAAAGGGATAAGCGGCGATGTCGATCTGGACATCCTCTACGACTAGGATAAGCGATCATCTTCTTCCTTCTTTGCAAGCATCTCGTTGAGCTTTCTTACCTCCGCCTTACATCTGGCGTGCATGATCAGGAAAATAATGAGATAACCTACGGCCTGCGACGACGCGACAATACCGTATTCAAGCGCAAAATTGTCGGCGCTTATCCACCCCAGGTACAGTCCGATCGGTATGTATGTCAGTGTGATCAAAGCAAAGTGAGTCAATGCCGTCCTGAGGAGGCTCCAGTCCTCTATCTCATAGAAGCTGACTCCGGCCATGGCTATCGCTCCGTAGACGCCCGAAAACAGCGTCTGCATCATGAACGCTGCGGCCGCACTGCCTGTCCTGGCAAGCAATACCTGATTTATCACTGTTGTGAATCCGCTTGCAAAGAAAGCTATCACATTTCCGACGACCATTCCCAGCAGGAAACCGAAGGCTGCTCTTTTTATCGTATCATTCAGCATACCACCGGCCTCCCTGCAATCTCTTTTTGATAACCGGGATCAGTCTCCTGGACGACCAGGTCTCATATCCTTTCTGCATCTCTATACGCAGATTTCCCGCCACGGAAAAGTCGAATCTCTTCACCATTCCCAGATTGATGATCTCAAACCTGGATATCCTTATGAAAGCGTAGGGATTCAGCTTCTTCTCGACATCCTGCATGGACATGCGCACTTCATAGTCCCCATCATCAGTCTTTATGGACAGTTTCTTGCCATTCGTTGATATGCTTATTATGTCCTTTTCATGAAGAACGGTGATCACGCCTTCCGCATCAGAAACGGGCAGAGTCCCCGCAAGAGGATCCTCTATCCTCTTTATAAGGGCCTCCACCTCATCGTTTCTATTCGCGGCAGTAATGACGACATCTATATCCTGACTGCCGTCTTCCTGCTCAAAACGCACGTTGATCTTTCCCGTCATTCTTCTTTCTTATCGATCGCTTTCAATATAGCCATACCGAGCGGGACCAGCAGGAACACTATCCAGCAGTGAGAATAATTACCCTCAATGAATCCCCAGATAAAGAATAGTATAACAGAAGCGATGCTCAATACCGGTGTCCATTTTTTAACCATTTCGCTTTACCTCCATATCAAACTGCATTGTTTCTATTTGACCTTTATCTTACAAACGACATCCCTTGAGGAGGCATTATAGTTGCTGTTTCCTTCCGCGTTCACATTCACAGTAAGTGTGTAGATGCCCCTTCTGAGTTTCTTCTTAACAGTCACACTGCCCGTTTTTTCATCAACTCTGAAGAATTTAGCATAATTAGCCTTTTTCACGGACACAAGCGAATAAGTGACATCTCCCTGTGCGCCGCTTATGTTCATCAGCTTCGGCGCTCTTACCGTCTGAGATCTCCTTCTCAGCTTTTTATACTTCACTGTGGCTGTCCTGCCGCTTACCGCAAGAGGATTTGCTGCCTTCTTTATGCTGTAAGGGACAGTTTTTGACCCGCTGAAGTTTCCTTTGCCCTCTACCGTCAGAGCATAATCTCCGACTGCAGATGAACTGCTGTCACTGTACTTTGCTTCGTAGTCAGAAGGATCAAGTTTGAGACCACCTGCCTTTACCGAAACTACAGAAGGCTTCTGCACTCCGCCGTTGTATGTGAATGAAGTTCTGTTGACTGTCACATCAGTGATCTCAGCAGGCTCGATGATATATTCAGCAGTGCCTGAGATACTGTATTCTTCGATTCCGAACGTTACAGTCACCTTATATTTTCCGGCATCCTTTGAGTTCTCCTCATACTCGACTGTATAGTCTTCAATCTCTTCATCTCCCGCCTTCACGGATTCGATGTCCGGCTTCCGGACCTTGCCGTTATACGTGAAAGTATCCTGTGACAGCGTCACGGTAAGTTCTGCAGGAAGCACATCCGGATCATCGGAGCCTCCGCCATTGAATATCTTCTCGATCCATTCTCTTATCTTATCAGCTGCTTTTCCTACGGCATTCTTTACCGCATCCGCTAAAGAGAACGCTTCCTCCTTCTTACCCCCGCAAACGCTGCAGGTATAAGCCTTCACGCCTTTTCGAAGCAGCGTGGCCGGCTTTATGATCTTTCCCTTGTCCCATGAATGATCCTCGGTCTGGATATGCGTGCCTTCGGTATCATATCTGCATACTCTTTTGTGCTTAGCCTTATCTTTGTATGTCCAGTCGCCCCAGTCGTGGTCCTTTCTCGGAATGAATACATCATCCGGATCAACTGCAGTAGTTCCATTATCGGAGAAATACGTTCCGCATTTCCAGCATACCCAGTATTCGCTGTTTCCGGGCTCTGAGCATGTAGCGGCTTTTGCATCGAAGTGCTCCGTTTCATGAGTATGGTTATATTCCTCCGGGAATCTGACATATTTATAATTATTCAGATATGTCTTTTTGTCCCAGGCTGATGCGCCTTCCGGTGAAGGCTTATCATTTACGAGAGCTCCGCCTTCTGTGACTTCCTGACTCAGGAAATAGTTATTGAAAGCTGTTCCATCGGATATCATCTCAAACATGGATCCGTCCCCGATACTAAGGTCATTCGCGAACTGATTGTCGACGGCTTCGCTCTTTCCACCGCTTGTGTTTACTCTGAGTGTCGCGCCGTCTTCCAGCTTTATCGCGCCCATCATGACGTCAACTCCGGTCCCGCTGAGCTCACCGCCCAGATCTACAGTCACGGCAACACCTTTGATATCCATGCTGTCTCCGACATCGATGCCGGTATAATTCAGCTTATCATTGTTTTTGTCAAAAGCGATCTCGAGCGATCCCTCGCCACTGATCGTCAGTGTGTTCATGATCCCGGACATAATGCCGTAAACGTATTCTTTCTTCTCATCGAAGCTGTCCTTTGTTGAGAATATACGGTTCCTTCCTTTGAGAATGACAGTGATATCATCATCGGCATCGATGCCTGTGATCATATTGGTGCCGGAATCAGGATTCTCATCGTGATCGTATTCATGATCGAAGTTTGCAAAATCAAGTTCTACATCCGTGAGAGTCAGTTCCTTTTTATTCAGATCATACCTGACTGAGCCCGTGCCGTCGCCGAGGACGTCATCGCAGTTTTCTTCAGTTATTTTCCTGCCGAGTACACGGACATCATTGCCGAACCTGCCCTTATTTGCAGTGAACTTTACATACCTGAATTCACGCAGAGATGTTTTCTTGTCCCATTCCTCCGCCGGCGATCCGTCTTTTGAGCTGCTTACCAGGCATTCGATCTGCTTTAGAGCATCCTTAGGAGTCCAGCAGTTGAAAGCGACCTCGTCAGAGCACATTTCAAGGCTTGATTCACTGCTGATCACTGAGCTCCCGATCTGATTAGGTCCGTTCACGCCCATATTGCCTCTCCCGGATGCGCTTACCCGTACATTTGCCGCATTTTCAAGGTACATCGGTGCCCATGCGTATATTCCGGTACACCTGCCGTACTGCCCCATATCTATGTCAAGCGATATGGCGTCGACCAAAATGCTGTCATCAGCACTGATACCTGTGATGCTTTTTTTGCTGTTTCCGTTGTCATTACCGGCAAGCTCTACAGATAATGAAGCTCCTGTATCTCCCGTAATGTTCACAGTGCCCCAGCTTTCGATGCCTGAAACGTACTCTGTGCCGCTTCCGTAATCGTTCCGGGTCGCTGTTATAGAGTTCTTTCCCTTTAAAACTATATGGATATCTGACGTTGTGTATATCCCTGCGACAAGATTGCCCGCAGAAGAGTTTTTGAAGTTATCCAGATCAATGACCGCATTCTCCAGCGTCAGCGTTTTTGATCCGCCGTCATAGCTGATATTACCGCTGTGCGGGACAGACTCCGGCAATTCTCCGTCTATTCCTCTGCCGAGAATATACACTTCTCCCGAAGCCCTTGATCCTCCGTCTGAACCAAGCAGTCTGACATATTTATATGTCGAAAGATCCGTTGTCTTATTCCAGTCATATGCATTATCCGGAGTCGCCTCTGTGTTTACCAGGATCGTGCCGTCAGTTACCGAGTCCGGAAGTCTGCTGAAGCGGAATGCTTCTGAATCAGAGATCATTTCAAGGCTTGATCCATACTCTACAGTGGATTTCTTATATGAGCTGTCATAGACCGCCCGGCCGCTGCCGCCTGTCGATTCAGCCCTTACCTCTGCCCCGTTCGAAAGAGCAAAACCTTTCCAGTTTGTCTGTATGCCGCAGCTTTCACCGCTTCCGTCCATACTCACGCTGAGAGTAGCCCCGTTTACGCTCAGTCTGCCCGTGCTCTCTATGCCGAGATACTTTATGATCCCCGAGGATGAAGTGTCCGCCGTATCGATCTGTACGCTCAGGGAACCACTTCCCGTAACAGTGATCCCGCTTATGGCCTCTATGCCGTAAACATATACCATCCCCTGACCAAATGATGACACAGAAGAGACTATGGTGTTGGTGCCGCACAGCTCAAGATTGGTATCATCCCATGTAGATATGCCATAGACTTTATTGGTATCGCTGTATGCTGTATTATTGAATTCCTTC
>JAZUNV010000028.1:0-3601 GCA_045604305.1 Anaerovoracaceae bacterium
CGTGGTATGCGGAGGACAAGATCATATACGACGGAAGCGTCAAGTCGGTCAAGCTCAGAGGCCTTCCTGAAGGCCTGAGCCCGATCTACAGGGGCAACACGGCAGTGGATGCCGGAGATTATGAGGCTTCGGTTGACTTCAGCTACGATGAGAAGAACTTCAACAAACCGACATTCGGAGGCTGCAAGTGGCATATCGCACCGGGTGAGATCGATGTGGATCTGTCCATGATACGCTGGAACTACACAGAACCGTTCGTATATGACGGGACTATCAAGACCATCAGCATACTCGAATACGAACAGGAGCAGGGCATCCTGGATAAGCTGCGCGGACGCAAGGCTGAGCTCGAGCTGACCGGCATACCTGAGGGCTTTGATGTCATCTACAGCGACAATACCGCAGTGAATGCAGGCGTCTACTACGCATCGGCCAAGCTGGTGAGCCAGGAGGACAACGGCAACTACAACGAGCTCGTACTGCCTCAGTTCAGATGGGAGATAGCCAAGGCCAAGGTCGACATGTCAGGCGTAAAATGGAACTACGGCGAGGCCTTCGTCTACGACGGCGAGGAGAAGTCGGTAGAGCTGGTCGGCCTGCCTGATACTGTAGAGGTCACATACACAGACAATACCGGAGTGTTCGCCGGCGAGCACGAGGCGCTGGCTTCTGTAAGCGTCACGGATCCGGACAACTATGAGCAGCCGGGACCTGTCAGCGGATGCTGGTGGCAGATCGACAAGGCAGTCTACGACATGTCACAGGTACGCTGGACTTACGATGAAGACATCGTCTACAACGGCAAGGAGAAGTCGATCAGAGTCGTTGGCCTGCCTGAGGGAGTCAAGGTCGAGTCCTACAGAGGCAATAAGGGCATCGAGGCCGGTCTGTATACTGCGGAGGCAGTCATCAAATACCGCAACAAGGAGAATTACGAGGAGCCTACCGTACCTGTACAGAAGTGGAGGATACGCAAGAAGAAGATCGACACAAGCGATATCTCCTGGAGCTACGATGACAGCACTTCATTCGTATACGATGACAAGCCTAAGGAAGTCAGGCTGATCGGAGTGCCGGATGATGTGGAGGTCATCTACGTGGACAATCGCAAGATCAATGCCGGCACATACACCGCCAAGGCCAGACTCGTATACGACACCAGGAACTGTGAGGCTGATGATGTGCCTGATCTGAGATGGAAGATCGATAAGGCGACTTACGATACTAAGGGCGTGAGCTGGACTTACGAGAAGCCGTTTGTCTACGACGGAAGCGAGAAGTCCATCTCCCTCAAGGGCGTGCCGAAGTCGATCGCCGTCAGATACAGGGACAACAAGGCTTCGGCCATGGGTACGTACACGGCCAAGGCTTACCTTACTTACGACAACGACAACTATGAGGCTCCTAAGATCGAGACCACGATCGACT
This sequence comes from Anaerovoracaceae bacterium, assembly GCA_045604305.1. GTDB lineage: Bacteria > Bacillota > Clostridia > Peptostreptococcales > Anaerovoracaceae > Crickella. Next base: position 1,429 of record JAZUNV010000028.1, read on the forward strand.
GGGCTATCGTAGGTAAAGAGGTTGAATGAACGGATATTTAATAGCAATAATAGTTCTTACACTCTGTTCGACGTTCTTTTCGGCCACGGAGACGGCGTTCTCCTCGGTCAATAAGATCAAGCTCAAGAACATGGCGGCCGACGACAACAAGCGCGCTGCCAAAGCCCTCGAGCTTGCGGAGGACTTCGACAGACTGATAACGGCCGTACTGGTCGGAAATACGATATCTAACATCACCATGACATCAGTCGCGACCGTATACGGGATCATGACCTGGGGATCCAGGATAGGTCCTACGATCGCGACCGTGATGGTGACTCTGCTCGTACTCGTCCTGGGCGAGATCTCTCCAAAGATCATCGCCAGGGAGTACGCTGAGGAGGTCGCGCTCTTCCTGACTCCGATGGTAAGGGCGCTTATCTTCATACTGACGCCGCTCACATTCATCTTCAACGGACTCAAGATAATGATCAAGAAGGCCTTCGGTAAGAAGGACGAGCCTGAGTTCTCAGAGGATGAGCTGCTGACTATCGTGGAGGAGGCAGAGGCGGACGGAGCCATAGGAGAGGAGCAGAGCGAGCTCATCGCCAACGCGATAGAGTTCAATGACATAGAGGCCATAGACATACTCACACCGAGGGTCGATATAGTAGCCGTGGAGAGGGGCACTCCGGTAGCGGAGATCAAGAAGGTCTTCAGGGAATCCGGACTGTCGAGGCTCCCGGTTTACGAGGACGACCTCGATAATATCATCGGTGTCATCAATCAGAAGGACCTCTATAACAATAATGTAAAGACTATCAGGGACACAGAGAAGATCATCAAGCCGGTCGCCTACGTGGCTGAGACGCTCAAGGCCGCAGTTCTGCTCAAGAAGATGCAGGCCAAGAGGACCCACATAGCGATAGTCGTCGACGAATACGGCGGCACGACCGGACTGGTCACACTCGAGGACATAATAGAGGAGATCGTAGGCGAGATCTACGACGAACACGATGAAGTCGTCATGAGGGACGTGAGACCTGCCGGCAAGGATACATACATGGTCGCGGGAGGAGCCAACCTTGAGGACTTCTTTGAGATGTTCGGCGAGGAGATCGAGGCCGACGCGACCACGATCAACGGCTGGGTCATGATAGAACTCGACAGGCTCCCTAAGACGGGAGACCAGTTTGACTACGAGTCAAGACACAAGCTGTTCCACGTGAGGGTCACCAAGGCCGATGCGAGGCGCGCGCTCATGACGCGCATCAGGGTCGAGGACAGACCTGAAGACGGAACAGATTAAATAAGAGACCTTCGTTGCTGCGTTCCTCAGAATGATATCACTATGTCATCCTGAGCGAAGCGAAGGATCTCATAGAACATGAAAGGATACTGAAACAAAATGAGTTTAATGGAAAAAATCTTCGGTGATCTTAACGCAAAGGAAGTAAAGAAGATCGAGAAGACCGTAGACATCATCGAGTCCTATGACGAGGCGATGCAGGCCCTCTCGGATGAGGAGCTCAGAGCCAAGACTGATGAATTCAAGGCAAGGCTCGCCGAGGGAGAGACCCTTGACGACATACTGCCTGAGGCCTTCGCCGTATGCCGTGAGGGCGCCTGGAGAAGCCTGGGCATGAAGCATTTCAGAGTGCAGCTCATCGGAGGAGTGGTCCTCCATCAGGGCAGGATCTCTGAGATGAAGACAGGTGAAGGTAAGACTCTGGTGGCTACGCTTCCGGCATACCTCAACGCGCTCGACGGACACGGCGTGCACGTGGTCACGGTCAATGACTATCTGGCCAAGCGTGACGCGGAGTGGATGGGCAAGCCCTACACCTTCCTCGGCCTCAAGGTCGGCTGCGTCATACACGCGGTCGAGGGAGCTGCCAGACATGAGCAGTACATGGCGGACATCACCTACGGCACCAACAACGAGTTCGGCTTCGACTATCTGCGTGACAACATGGTGGTTTACAAGGCTCAGCTTTGCCAGCGCAGCCACACCTTTGCCATCGTCGACGAGGTCGACTCCATCCTCATCGACGAGGCGAGAACTCCCCTTATCATATCCGGTCAGGGCGATCAATCGGGCGATCTTTACCGCCAGGCCGACCGCTTTGCCAGAACGCTGCGCCGCAACAAGGTTGCCGAACTGAACGACAAGCAGCAGCAGGAGGAGCTCGAC
>JAZUNV010000029.1:0-12791 GCA_045604305.1 Anaerovoracaceae bacterium
ATCACGTTTATTTGTGCTTATTGTAGCACATCTCATATACATCTGTCCTTCTTGCGCTCATCAGCGGAAGTTTTTTTCTGACCTCATCCACATAGTCGAGATCCAGCTCCGTGACAGTGCTTCCTTCCTGCTCGTCCATCTGCATCAGCACCCTGCCCCAAGGGTCGGTGATGATCGAATGTCCCCAGCCGGTATAACCGGCATCCGGGTCTCTTGCAGTCGCAGTCCCGACCATGAACACCTGATTCTCTATGGCTCTCTGTCTGAATGCGATCTCCCAGTGGGCCGGTCCCGTCGTCATGTTGAACGAGGCCGGATTGAAGATGAGCTTAGCTCCGCTCAGAGCCGCCGCCCTCGCGCTCTCGGGGAACCTGATGTCGAAGCATATATTGACCGCCATCTCGCACCATTCCGTGCTGAATGTATCGAAGCTGTCTCCTCCGCTCAGCGTGTCGGATTCCCTGAATACCTGCTCTCCGTGAGCGTAGATATCGAAGAGATGTACCTTGCGGTGCTTGCCGATCTGCCTCCCTTCGCGGTCGAAGACATAGCAGGTATTGTAGACCCTGCCGTCTTCGCCGAGCTCCGGGATGCTTCCGCCCACCATGTACATACAATTCTTGCGCGCCAAAGTCGACATCGCCAGCCAGGTATCGCCATGCTCCGGCTCTGCGAACTCCGGGAAGAGCTCCGTCTGATACGGGCAGTTCCACATCTCGGGCAGACTTATGATATCCGCCCCTTCCGCGGCTCCGTCCGCTATCAGCTCCGCAAGCCTTTCTATATTGTCGTATTTGTCCTGCTGCACCTTCAGCTGAATGCTTGCTATCCTGATCATGTTCATACCGTCCGCCTGCCTCCTAAAGGAATGATATAAGAGCCGTGCCTGCAAGCATCAGCAGCATGCCGATCACCTTTCTAAGCGTCACCGGCTTCTTCTCTATGCCGAGGAAGCCTATCGCATCTATTGCAAGGCCTGATGCCATCATGCCTATGAGGTTCATTATCGTGTTGAGACCTGTCCCCAGCACCGGCGCAACCGCCGCATTTCCGCTGACCACTGTGAGCGCAAAGATGCCTCCTGTGATCATCCACGGTCTGAAGTCCGGACATTCTTCATCGGTCTGATCGAATATACCGTACCTGCCTTTTATCAGGGTAAGCGCGATCATGACCGTGATCGTTGACAGAAGCGCGACCGACATCGATACGATCGTCGCCTTGCTTACCGATCCTATGACCACCCGGAGAGTGCCGTTCACTGCTATCTGTGTCGAGCAGGCCACTCCATCGATGAATGCGAGTACAGCGTAGAACAGTGGCAGTGATCTGTTGCCGCCTTCCGGTGCCTTCTCCTGCGTCACGAGTATCATGCCGATCATGACCAGCAGTGCCCCTGCAGATCTGGTGAGTGACATGCTCACCTTATCCGCGCCGAACAGTGCGAAGTGGTCTATTACGAGGCCCGTCACTATCTGTCCGAAATTCAGTATCATGACGTTCCCCGCCGCGCCCAGCTTAGGCACACAGACTATGTTAAGCGTGACTATGATTATCGCGCACACTCCACCGAGCCATATCCACGGCGGGTTCTTCGCGATCTCCCTGACAGGTATGTAAAGCCCGTGCTCAGTGAAAATAATAAATGCTGCAAGCAGCAGCCATGCCACGGAAAAATTGATCCCGGCCGTAATGAACGGAGATCTGAAGAACCTGCGGGCTTCAGTATTGATGCTCGCCTGCACCGTCGAAGCTATGCCGGCGATCAGGCCTATCATCACAGCCAGCATGTGTCTCTATTTCCTTATCCAGCTCTCATCGGACGGATCTTCTCTGAATCTGATCAGTCTCTCCCTGTCCTCAGGCTTTATGTATCCCATCTCGGAAGCTGCTTCCACCACCATGTCGAAGTCTGTCAGCGACACACATTTGATGCCGGCCTCTGCCATGCGGTCTATACCCTTCTTCATCCCGTAGGTCATGATGGATATCACGCCGAGTACTTCGGCGCCCGCGTCCCTGAGCACATTGACCGTTTCGATACAGCTGCCGCCGGTGGAAATGAGGTCCTCAACGACCACTACCTTCTGTCCCGGCTCGAGTCTGCCCTCTATCTGGTTGCCTCTGCCGTGGTCCTTGGCGCCGGACCTTACATATCCCATAGGCAGACCCATGAGATGGGCGGTGATCGCGGCGTGTGCGATGCCTGCGGTAGCTGTGCCCATCAGCACTTCCGTCTCAGGGAACACCTCCCTGATGGTCGCCGCCAGCGATTCCTCCACGTCAGTCCTCACATCAGGCGCAGTCAGCGTCAGTCTGTTGTCGCAATAGATCGGGCTCTTGATGCCGCTCGCCCATGTAAAAGGCTCCTCCGGTCTCAGGAACACCGCCTTGATCCTGAGGAGATCCTCCGCTATAAGTCTTCTGATCCTGTCTCTTTCTGCCATGTTTTCTCTCTACTTTCCCAGGAATTCCTCCCGGCATCTCGCATAAGCATCGATCGGCCGCTCTGCAGCAGTGATCGACCTTCCCACTACTATGTAATCCGAGCCCGCCTCTCTGGCCTGGGCCGGTGTCATCACTCTCCTCTGATCGTCCGAGCTGTTGTCAGCGAATCTGATGCCCGGTGTCACAGTCAGGAAGTCATCCCCGCAGGCTGCGTGTATGTCTGCGGCTTCGAATGCTGAGCATACGACTCCGTCCAGTCCGGCTTCTTTAGCATTAACAGCGTACTGCCTGACCACCTCATCAAGAGACCTGTCGATCAGGAGCTCGTTTCTCATGACGTTCTCATCGGTCGAAGTCAGTTGTGTGACCGCGATCAGCTTCGGCTTGTCCGCATATCTGGCAGCGCCGAGCATCAGACCTTCCTTGGCCGCCTTCATCATCGCCATGCCGCCCGCGGCATGTAAGTTGACCATGTCTACACCGTACTCGCCAAGCACCATCATTGACTTTTTGACGGTATTCGGTATGTCGTGGAGCTTGAGGTCGAGGAATATCTTGTGACCCCTGTCCTTGAGCATGCGTATCATGCCCGGTCCCTCAGCATAGAACAGCTCCATGCCTATCTTTACATATGGTCTGCCGGCTCCGATCGTGATGTCATCGCACTGCACGACCTCATCTCTGATCCTGGTCAGCCTGTCGAGGAACTTGATAGTCTCGTCCGCACTCTTGAAATCACATGCGATTATTATATCCTTAGCCATGATGCACCTCCGAGATCTTCTCTATTCCGTATTTCTTCATCGTATCCGGTAACTGATTGATTATATCACGGGAAACGTATGGGTTGACAAGATTTGCTGCTCCTATCTCCACCGCTGTCGCGCCCGCCATCATCATCTCTATCACATCCTCAGCCGAGCTGACACCTCCCATGCCCACGACCGGGATCTTAACTGCGTTCGCCACCTGATATACCATTCGAAGTGCCACCGGGAATACCGCAGGGCCTGAATATCCGCCTGTCACGTTGGCAAGTATAGGCTTTCCTGTCTTAAGGTCGAACCTCATCCCCATAAGGGTATTGATGAGGCTGATGCCGTCAGCACCCTCCGCCTCGCAGGCCAGCGCTATGGACGCGATGTCCGTCACATTAGGCGAGAGCTTGATTATCAAAGGCTTGTCAGTCACCTTGCGTACAGCCCTGACCACCTCAGCCGCCATGCATGCATCCGTGCCGAAGCTCATGCCTCCGCCGTGGACGTTCGGACAGCTTATGTTGATCTCGAACCAGCCAATCATGCCTGAGACCTCGGACTCCGCCAGTCTCCTCGTCACTTCGCTGTACTCATCGATCGAAAAGCCGCTCACATTTGCCATCACCGGCTTGCTGAACACTTTGGCCAGCCTTGGCAGCTCCTCTGAGATGACTGCATCGACTCCCGGATTCTGGAGCCCGACTGAATTGAGCATGCCCGACGGACACTCGGCTATACGCGGAGTGTCATTGCCGAATCTCGGCTCGAGCGTGGTGCCTTTGAATGACAGGCTGCCGAGGCAGTTGATGTCATACAGTTCGGCGAACTCGTATCCGTATCCGAATGTGCCCGATGCGGGTATCACGGGATTGTCAAGCGTGATCCCGCAGAGTTCTACTCTTGTGTCTGCCATACTATCTCCTCAGTTCTCAGGACAGGACCGTCCTTGCATATCCTCTTGTATCCGTCTTTGACACGGATGCTGCATCCCATGCACGCTCCGAAGCCGCAGCCCATGCGCTCTTCGAAGCTCATCTGTCCGCTTACGCCTGCATTCTCGTATACTTCCCCGTAGACAGCCCTGAGCATAGGCTCAGGTCCGCAGGTGTAGAAGTGAGTGAAGTCATTATCTTTTATCAGCTCCCTGAATGCATCCGTCACGAAGCCTTTTATTCCCTTACTGCCATCGGCAGTCGCGACCACTGTAACGCAGCCGAGTTCCTCGAACTTGTCCACGTAATAGATCTCTTCAGCGTTGTTGAAGCCAAGGATGACGGTCACATTCCTGTCCATCTCAGTCAGCCTCCTGGCTGCCAGGTAGAGAGGCGGTATGCCCACGCCTCCTCCGATAAGAAGCGGTCTGTCGCCCGATCCCTCCAGGTCATAGCCGTTGCCCAGTCCCGTCAGCACATCGAGTTCTCTGCCCTTTTCCAGGCCCGTCATATCTTCCGTTCCACTGCCCAGGACCTTGTAAATAATGGTCACTATGCCTTCCCTTCCGTAGCGGTCAGTGTAGTCCACGTCGCATACGCTTATCGGGCGGCGGAGAAACTTTCCATCCAGTTTTATGTCGATGAACTGGCCAGGCAGCTCGACAGCCGATGCATCTCCTTCGAGCTTCATCCTCCACGTGGTCGGAGTCAGCGCTTTATTCTCTACTATCGTAAAAATTCCCTGTTTCATCTCTGTCTCTTTTCTGTTCAAAAACGCAAGCTGTCTTTAATATGAGTTCGCCAGGCTGTATGCCACCCTGCCGTCTACTACCGTCAGGTAATTGCGGCCCATCACATGCCATCCCCTGAACGGCGTGGCCTTGCCCTTCGAGAGCATCTCAGACTCGTCTATGTTCCATTCCTCGCTGAGATCCCATACCGAGTAGTCATTGCCCAGCGGTATGCCGAATCTCATGCGCGGATTGTATACCATCAGCCGTTCTACATCCTTCATGCTTATGATGCCCGGAACGACCAGGTATGTATATATCAGCGGAAATGCCGTCTCTATGCCTACTATGCCGAAGGCTGACTTCTCGAGCCCGCGGGACTTCTCCTCTGAGGAGTGCGGCGCATGGTCCGTCGCTATGCAGTCGATGGTCCCGTCGATGATGCCTTCGATCAGAGTCTCCCTGTCGGAAGCACTCCTCAGCGGCGGGTTCATCTTCCAGATGCCGTCCTCTGCCAGCATGCTGTCATCGAGCAGCAGGTAGTGCGGCGCTGTCTCGCAGGTCACATCCACCCCGCTCTTCTTGGCATCCCTAATTATCTCTACGCTCTCTTTTGTCGAGATGTGGCATACGTGGTATGCGCAGCCCGTCTCGTCAGCCAGCTTCAGATCGCGTTCTATCTGTTTCCACTCGGATTCGGAGCATATGCCCCTGTGGCCATGGTCAGCGGCGTACTTCCCAAGATGTATGTATCCGCCCCTAAGCAGGCTGTTGTCCTCGCAGTGGGCGGTGATTATCTTGCCGAGCGACTTTGCTCTGAGCATGGCCTCTCTCATCATGTCGTCAGACTGCACGCCGTGACCGTCATCTGAGAACGCGATGCACTTATCCGCCATGCCGTCCATGTCGGTCAGCTGTTCACCTTTCTGACCGACGGTGATCGCCGCATATGGATATACGTGGATGCAGGCATCTCTGTCTATTATGTTCTGCTGGAGTCTGAGGTGTTCGGGTGAATCGGATACCGGATCCAGGTTCGGCATCGTGCAGACTGCCGTATAGCCACCGTGCGCCGCAGCGAGACTGCCTGTTGCGATGGTCTCCTTATACGAAAAGCCCGGCTCTCTGAAGTGAACGTGTACATCACAAAAACCGGGCAGGATGGTATGCTGTGACGAGAGGCCGATTCCCGCTTCCTTGAGCAGTCTTATGTCTATCGTAGGGCTGAATTCCGGCTTTGGTTCCATGTGTGTTTTCCTCGGTATATGTCTGTTTCTGTTACTACTTCAAGCTATCACGAAAATGTCCTGTATGTCAATAAATGGTGCCGCCTCACATGCTCCCTCGCTCATTATCGCTAATAAGCTTTCGGGACGATTGTTTGGGCTTAAGGGCAGATGCTGTATGAGTGTCTGAAGTGTATCATCAAACAGTGACTCCGCTTATTCGCTCACGACATGTTCGCCGGCTTCTTTACAGATCCCGTATCAGGAGCAGGCGGCCTTCGCGGATGCTGATCTCAGCTGTCATTCCCGGCAGCACTTCATTGCTCGTTGCGAACTGGTAGTCCTGTGTTATGTCTGCATCCTCGATTTCGAACTTCGCGTTGCGTATAGTCACGCCGTGCGCCGTTCCCTCCAGTGCGATCAGTGAGAAGAACGGATAGCTGTCGGCGACTTCAGCCGGCTCGCCTCCGCCGCTTATGATCTCCATCTCCGAGTAATCGTCAACTATCATGCCGTGGCAGCCGTTGTTCTCCAGGCTCGTGAGCACGTACAGATTCACGAGGGTATGATCGAGTCTTGCGCCCGTCACTCCCAGAAGCAGATAGTCCGTAAATCCTCTCGCTCTGCCCAGTCTCGATGCATAGACTGTATCGGTATCGTCCTTAGCGACCGGCAGGGTGATGGTCTCCACATCCATGAGTGGATCCTCATGAGAATCGAAATCACCGACGATGATCGAAGGTTCCACACCAAGTGCTTCTGCGTGCCTGAGGCCGCTGTCACAATAGATCACGTAGTCGTCAGGTCTTATATATGAGTGGATGCGGTCATGATCGAGTATGTCCGCGCCGCCTATGATCACACATCTCTTATTGCCGGTCATGCTGTTAACCATCGTATTATCCTCATCCTCCCTGTTATGCTTCATGTACGAGCTTACCGTTCATATCCTCGATATCTATCGCCAGCAGCAGCGTCCTCTTGGTATCCTTTTCGATCTCTGCATCGATATACTCCTGAGGGCACGGGAACTTAGCGCAGAGCATCCTGCTGATCCTCATCACTTCCTCTTCGTCTTCTATGAGCTCGACCTTACCGAAGATGATAACGCTCTTGACGTAATATGCCCAATCCCCTTCCTTTTTATAGTCTCCGCCGTATACGCAGTAAGATACCTTCGGATCTCTCCTGACAGCATCGACTCTGTGTCCTATCTTGGCACCGTGGAAGTACAGCCGGCCATCCTCCTCGTTGTAGAAGTGGTTGATCGGTACTCCGTAAGGATAGCCGTCATCGCCGTTTACCGACATGACTCCCCTGGTCTCTGACTTCAGCAGCTCAATCATCTCCTCCCGGCTCAGCGCCTGAGGACTCCTTCTCATCTTCCTGAACATCACTGTCTCCTTCCATATATCTATATCTGATCAGATGTAATATACAGGATCCACTGCTCCGAGCAGATCGCTCAGTTTTTTACCATACAGATAATCGTGCGAGAGCTGATAGAATTCCTTCCACATTGGCAGCGTAAGGCAATCCTCTGCCCGCGGGCAGGTCACAACGCCGTCTTCGAGACATGCTACAGGCGCCAGAGTGCCTTCCATCAGCTCGAGTATCTCCCCGACACTGTAGTCCTCAGCACTCCTGCTCAGGCTGTAGCCTCCGCCTCTGCCGCTGACTCCGTGAACAAGCCCGCCCCTGACGAGCTCTTTGACTATTACCTCCAGATACTTCTTGGAGATGTCCTGGCGCTCAGCGATACTCTTTAAAGGTATACTGCCCTCTCCCTCGTGCTGGGCCAGGTCTATCATGACGCGCAGTGCATAGCGTCCTTTTGTTGAGATCATGGTTTCCTCCATGTATAAATCTTATGCGTTTCTTTTTACCTATTATAATATCGGGTAATTAGGTTTTTCAAGAAAATATATTTCAACCTATTGACACGGTAGGTAAATAGCATTATTATAATGCCGTAAGCAAGACAAAACCACCTGAAGTGAATACGGAGGTAAATGAAATGGCTAATATCTACAAGGGAACACTCGGACTGATCGGCAACACTCCGCTGGTCGAAGTAACTAATATCGAGAAGGATCTCGGGCTCGAGGCTACAGTTCTTGTAAAGCTTGAGTACTTCAATCCTGCCGGCAGTGTCAAGGACAGGATCGCAAAATCCATGATCGAGGATGCAGAGGCCAAGGGACTTCTCAAGGAAGGTTCGGTCATAATAGAGCCGACTTCAGGCAACACCGGCATAGGACTTGCGGCGATCGCAGCTGCCAAGGGCTACAGAGCCATCCTGACCATGCCTGAGACCATGAGCGTGGAGAGAAGGAACATCCTCAAGGCATACGGCGCCGAGATAGTCCTGACCGAGGGCGCCAAGGGCATGAAGGGCGCCATCGAAAAGGCCGAGGAGCTCGCCAAGGAGATCCCGGGCGGGTTCATCCCGGGGCAGTTTGTTAACCCTGCCAACCCTGCAGTACATAAAGCGACTACGGGTCCTGAGATCTGGAATGACACGGACGGCGCAGTTGACATCTTCATCTCCGGAGTCGGCACAGGCGGCACTCTTACAGGCACAGGCGAATACCTTAAAGAGCAGAAGCCGGAAGTCAAGATCGTGGCTCTCGAGCCTGCGGACTCCCCTGTCCTCTCCGAAGGCAAGGCCGGTCCTCACAAGATCCAGGGCATAGGCGCGGGCTTCGTGCCTGATGTACTCAACACCTCCGTCTATGATGAGATATTCAAGGCAAACAGTGAGGATGCTTTCAGAGCAGCCAAGTATCTGGCTAAGAAGGAAGGCATTTCTGTAGGAATATCCTCCGGAGCCGCTCTCCATGCAGCTCTTGAGTATGCAAAGAAGCCAGAGAACAAGGGCAAGACCATAGTCGCCCTCCTGCCGGACAGCGGAGACAGATACTACTCGACTCCGCTCTTTACAGAGGCATAAGGGAGACAGGGGACGGTTCTCTGTCTCTTCGAAAGCGCCGCGGACATTGACGCCGCGGCGTTTTTTATTATAGGTTTTAGTTGTAAAACTTGTCTATATGTGGAATATTAGTATCGGAGACAGAGAACCGTCCCCTGTCTCTTTCTGTGGAATATTAATATCAATGGCAGAGACCACGGAGGATATGAAATGGATGATAAAGAGCGGGAAGCACGGGATCATAGATTCGAAGAGTTCGTACTGGAACAGGTCTACAGATACGGAGACATGCATGCCAAGGCCGGTAAGGTCTATACAGGCTGTGTGATAGCCTGCATAGTGATGTGCGCGGCCGGACTTATCCTGGGGAAGTCCGTTTCGGGCGCTTTATACATAGGGCTCTGGTCTATAGGATTCCTGGCAGCATCCAGAGCAAGCGCAGCAAGCGCCGAGGCAGTAAAAGAGGCAGGCGGACGTATCCGCGCTGCCATCGATGATCCTGATTTCGATATACCGGATGATTATCCCGAAGACATCCTCTCGCTGCGTGCTCTTGTGTGCCCTACCCTCAAGAATATACGCTCACAGGTGATCGCATACGGCATCATCGCCGCATCGTGCTGGGCCGGCTCTGCGATAATCATCATGGCCTCAAGCACTGACGGCTTCAATGCCGTGATCTTCGTTTCCGGTCTTGTCATGGGAGCCATGGCCTTCTGCCTTACCATCCTCGCCATACGCGCATGGAGGGACATTCCGATCGCCAGGGCCTACGAGAACTACCTCAACGAGGCTGCTGCCGACGTTGACAGATAGCTGACGTCTATACGAAGAAGAACGCGGCCCCTATGATGATGTACACAGTGATGAGCTGGAAACCTTCAAGCCAGTTGGATTCCCCGTCGGATGCGACGCTGTTGGCGATGATCACCGCGCCCACCAGAGACACCAGCTCGAACGGAGTGAAGACTATGCTCATCGGTATGAAGAGCAGGCTCAGCAGTGTCAGCACAGGCACGACGAAAAGTATTATCTGAAGGCTCGATCCGAGAGCTATCTCTATCGCCGCATTCATCTTGTTCTTGACCGCCATGACGATGGCAGATGAGTGCTCAGCTGCATTTCCTATGATCGGCACCAGTATGATGCCTACGAAGGTCTTACTTAGTCCCGCACTCTCCGCCATTGGTTCGACCGTGGCTACGAATATCTCCGAGAGCACGGCTATGCATACAGTGGATGCTACCAGCAGACCGATCGCGCGCGGAAGGCTCGCTTTAGGCAGTTCCTCTTCCGACGGGACGCTCTCCTCATAAAGGGATTTGTGAGTCACGAAGGTGAACACGAACTGCATTATGTATACCAGCAGCATCAATACCGCTATGATCACACTGAGGCCCTCGTACTTGGTCGTCAGGCTCTCCTGCGGGAGCGCATGGGTGAAGATCGCGGGGATCGACAGCCCGAGCACGGCCAGCAGGAGCATGCTCGAGGTGATGTTGATCGAATTCCTGTTGAAGGTCTGCGTCTTATATTTGAGTCCTCCTGCGAACATCGACATCCCGAGCACCAGCAGGATATTGCCGATCACGGAGCCTGCCAGCGAGGCCTTTACGACGTCGAACATCCCGGCCTTCATCGCCACGAATGCTATGATCAGCTCCGTCGCGTTGCCGAAGGTCGCGTTCAACAGACCGCCTATCTTCTGTCCGCAGTAGCATGCGATCTCATCGGTGCTCCTGCCCATTACACCCGCCAGAGGGATTATCGCCAGCGAGCTGCAGGCGAAAAGCATCGGATCTGAGAATCCCTGCATCTTGCCTATTATCGTGACCGGTATGAATACCAACAGTACATACAGATATTTCAATTTACCCTTACCTCTTCTTTTTTGATTTATATGATACCAAGCCTGCGGAAGGCCCATTCCAGTCCGTCCTCATAAACCGACGGACATGTCATGTCACTGAGCTTCTTGAGTCTCGGACTTCCGTTGTCCATGCAGACGCTAGTCCCCACGGTCTCTATCATCTCGATGTCTATCATGCTGTCGCCAAAGCCGATAGTGTCGGCGATGTCGTATCCCAGCGACTCCGCCATGAGCCGCACCCCGCTTCCCTTATCGTATTTGCGGTTCACGAGCTCTCCGAAGCTGCAGTCCGGCTCCGAAAAGTCATGGATAATGAAGCTGAACTCTTCACCGAGCTCCGCTTCAGCATCAGCGAGTTGAGCGATATCTGAGCACACGAATACTATCTTGTATATCGGACTGCCGTCATACTCTTCCAGCGGCCGCGGCCCGAGATCGATCCATACGGCTCTGATCATGCGCTCAAGCTCATCATTGCGCCTGCGGTCTCCTTCGAGGTACCGCAGGGCTATGTCATCGGAAAAGCTGGCATCTCTGGACTCAAGCTCCATGGACACGCCGCTCTCCGCAAACAGGGCCATCACTCTGTCCTTTTGCTCCTCTGCCATCGGACCGTCGAGCAACACTTCATCTCCCGCGAACACATATCCTCCGCAGCTCGCGATGCCTCCGTCAAAGCCGTACTTCAGCAGCGGTTCCAGCATATAGTAATTGCGTCCTGAGCACAGGAAGACCTTATGGCCGTTTTCCTGTGCCTGTTTGATCGCTTTGACCGCGCTCTCCGGAGGTTCATAGCCTCCGGGCGGCGTGAGCGTACCGTCTACATCAAGAAAAATCAGTTTACTTTGCATGCTTCTTGCGCCTCTTCTCTTCATACATCTCATGATCGGCGCGCTGATACAGATCCTCGAATGTATCGCCCTCCTCCGCGAGGAAGTAAGACGCACCTATGCTGGATACGACCGGTCTGTTATCCATCTCAGGGATGGCTATGCGGCCTATCTCAGCGCGTATCCTCTCAATGAGATGATCTCTGGCTTCATCGTCCGTCAGACCCGGTACATACACCGCGTACTCATCTCCGCCGAGGCGGAATACTATGTCGCCCTCTCTGAACATATTTCTCAGAGCATCCGCGACTGCGATGATAACAAGGTCTCCGACATCGTGGCCGTAAGTGTCATTCACCGACTTGAAGTCATCCACATCCATGAGGAGGAAGAGGCCTTTCGCGCCTTTGGATATCATGGCCCTGACACCCTCTTCTCCGCTTCTGCGGTTGCGCAGCCCGCTGAGAGCATCGGTCTCCGCGATCTCCTTCACTTCAGTCACCTCAGTGGAGAGACGCTCCGCCTCCCTGTACTTGCGGCCTACCCTGCCCGAGATGAAGAACCAGATGCCTATAGCCAGAGCCAGGAATACAACCAGAGCTATATACACGTACTGGATGGATCTCAACTGGGCGCTTTCGTTAAGGACGATAACAGCGCACCAGTCATCGTTTATGTCTTCCGCAAAGATGATCTCATCATTTTCGGCATCCTCTTCAGAGTATCCGTCACCGCCCGCTATGTCGAGCGCCCGGCCGACCAGATCCTTATGATATTCATCTCCGTCCGTCAGATAGTTCTTGCCGATCTCATACTCATCGCTGTGCAGTACCACATTTCCTTTACTGTCAACGATGAATGCGGATTTCACGCCCTTCCTGAGGACCAGGTCATAAAGCTGGTTCCTCAGTCCGTCAATATACACATCTATGGCAAGCACACTATTACCGTCGCTGAGCAGCTTGCTGACCGAAATCATCAGCTCTTTTGTCTGCAGACTGGTGTACGTCGACACAAAGGTGACTTTGCCGTTATTCTCTACAGCCTCTGTATACCACGGTCTC
>JAZUNV010000030.1:0-19894 GCA_045604305.1 Anaerovoracaceae bacterium
AGGAAGCACTGTCACGGAGCTGGATCTCGACTATGTGGATGAGGTCAGAAAAAAACTTCCGCTGATGAGCGCAAGAAGGACAGATGTATATGAGATGTGCTACAATAAGCACAAATAAACGTGATTCGAGCACAGACAGGAGACAGAAATGGCAAGCAACAAGGCAAGTATTAAAAGAGGCACGATCCCGGGGACCGCACCTGGTCTCGGCAAAGTGCTTCTCAAAATAATCGGTGTCGGAGTAGGAGGAGGCGCTATACTCATAGGCGGCTCGAAGGCTGTAGGGGAGAAAATCCTCGTCAAACAGGCCGAGGGCGAGAGGAAACTTGAGGAAAAGCGCGCGGCTGACAGGGAAGAGGTCAGACGCATCACTGAGAATTCAACAGACACCGGCTTATAATCAGAGCATGAGGTCTGTTAAAACAGGAAGGGAGGACTTTAATGGATACTTTAATGACATATGCACAGGAGAACAGCAGCAGCGGCTCGGGCGTTTCGTTCATATGGTCTGTTGCTCAGATCGTGGGTCTGTGGATGATGTTCCAGAAGGCGGGAGAGCCGGGCTGGGCAGCCATCATCCCGTTTTACAATGAATACAAGCTCTGCGAGAAGACCATGGGCAATCCATGGTACTGGCTGAGGCTCTTCGTATTCGTAGTTCCGATAATCGGATGGATCGCAGGATTCTACTTCATGTTCCAGATCGGAAAGGCCACGGCGAGATCCTACGGACAGCCTGAGAGCTGGGCATGGGGATACACCTTCCTCGCGCCGGTATTCTACTGCATCACAGGCTTCGGCCAGTACAGCTACTACGGAGTGATGGGAATGGGCGACACCCGCACAGGCGAAGCCCGCGGAGCCAAGACAGTCGACTTCGACGTTACTAAGAACCCGGAGCCTGTAGTCACGCCGGTAGAGCCGGTAGTTACACCGGTAGAGCCTGTAGTGACTCCTGTGGAGCCAAAGGCTGAGGAGAGCGATGTCGACTTCAGCTTCGATCAGGATGAAAACATCGAGTAGCAGATGACAGATGATACATCAAAAAAATAACGGACCGGCAGTTCACATGTGAGCTGCCGGTAATTATTATGTCTGATCTTTTGCGCGGAGCTTTGCGAGGACTTTTTCGAAGACTTCCGGCAGGCCGGAGTGGAATTCCAGGTACTCTCCGGTAGACGGATGGACGAAGCCGAGCGTGCCTGCGTGCAGCAGCTGACCGCTCACGGGTATGCCTTCGATCGAGGACGACTGCCTCCTCGGGCCGTATAGCTCATCGCCGACGAGGGGGTGATGCATGTATGCCATGTGGACCCTTATCTGATGGGTCCTGCCGGTCTCGAGCCTGGCTTTTACCAGGGTGTACCTGCCAAACCTCTCAAGTACCTTGATGTGAGTGACAGCGTTCCTCGCAGCCGCTCCGTTCACGGCGTTCCTCATGCGGTTGCGCTCATCGCGTCCGATGGGCTCGTCTATAGTCATCTCATCTTCTTTTATATTGTCATATACCAGTGCCGTGTACTCCCTGGTCACCGAATGATCTTTGAGCTGGGCAGCCAGCGACTCGTGCGCCCTGTCGTTCTTGGCTATCATCAGCAGACCGCTCGTGTCCTTGTCTATACGGTGGACTATGCCCGGCCTTATAACTCCGTTGATCGAGGATAGTGAGTCGCCCATATGGTACATTATCGCATTCACGAGGGTCCCGCTCTGATTGCCCGGGCCCGGATGTACCACCAGGCCGCGAGGCTTGTTGATGACCGCCACATCATCGTCCTCGTAGACTATCTCGAGAGGGATGTCCTCAGCTTTTACCTCGAGTATCTCAGGCTCAGGCATGTCTATCTCAACGATGTCGCCCTCCCTGATCTGATGCTTCTTGGAAGTGACGGCCTCGCCGTTGACGGTGATCAGGCCTTTCTCTATCAATCTGACCGCATAGCTCCTTGAAAGCTCGTCCGTATTGTATCCGATGAAGGCGTCGAGTCTCAGGCCGGAGTCCTCGGCAGCGGCCTTTACCGTAAGTCTGTCACTCATCCGCAGCCTCCTCATCTTTGTACAGGACCAGTAGAGCTATCATCGTGAGTATGCATCCGCAGGTGATCGCTATGTCCGCCACATTGAATACTGCGAAGCTGCCGCAGGATATCATGTCGGTCACAAATCCGAACCTCAGGCGGTCGATCATGTTGGATATTCCGCCCGCGCATACGAAGGTCAGGAGGACAGGCACGACACGGTGTCCGGCTTTATCCTCTCTGATTATGACTATCAGGCAGATAACGATCAGCAGAGAGGTCAATGCGACTGTAACCAGCCGGTTGCCTGCGAACATGCTGAACGCCGTCCCCGTATTCTGTACATAATAAATGCTCATCCAGTCGCCGATGACGGGTATACGGTCGCCGGGCTGCATGGCACTCCTGACTGCATATTTGGTGAGCTGATCCGCGATGATCACGGCAGCTGCAATGATAAAATAAGATATCTTCTTCATTTGCTGATTGACCCGGACCAGGGATCAAAGCTGCTCCTTTCCAATCGTCTGATATCTGCATAATAGGTGGTAAGAAAGCTTTTGTCAATCGCGGTTTGTCCGGATGCAATGGCAGATCCGAGAGACAGCGAGTCGGAGCATCATGTGTGTCGGCTTCTAAAGCAAGCTTGGGTTTCCACCGTCACAGCATTCTATGGTATAATCAATCGTGTATGACCCGATCTGAGGGAGAACAAGGAGGAGATAGAAGATGACGCTTGAAAGTTTAGAAGCGTACGGCGCGAATACCGCTGAAGGCATGTCCAGGTGCATGAATGATGAATCGTTTTATCTCAGGATGGTAGACATGACTCTAGCGGACGGGAACTTTGAAAAGCTCAAAGACGCCATGGAAGCGGGGAATACGGCTGAAGCATTCAGTGCGGTCCATGCGCTGAAGGGTGCGTTAGGCAATGTTTCGCTGACGCCTATATATGAGCCTGTCTGCGAACTGACGGAGCTTCTGCGCGGACAGTCCTCTCCTGTCGATGGCGGGAAGGAGCTGCTTGAGAAGATACTTGAACAGCGCGAAAAGGCGCTGGCGCTGTAATGTCAATAACTATCAACCGAGACTTCTGATTCGTAGACCCAAATGGATAAAAATGATAATAATTCGCGGAAAACTGTAATGGTGGTCATCATCGGCGGACTGATCGTCATGCTGGTCCTCGTGCTGGGGACAGTATGGATGGGGCAGGAAGCCAGGAGGGACACCGAGGCTGCCGTGCGCTCGGTATCGCTTCTGTATCTGGATGAGCTTGCCGGCCGCAGGGAACAGGTCGTTGCTGAGAACCTGCAGGAAAGGATATCCGACATGCAGACGGCGCTTGAGCTCATGACGGAAGATGATCTCAGGGACGAAGACAGCCGCCATGCATATCAGACCAAGATGAGGGCCCTTTTCGGCCTGGAAAAATTTGCCTTTGTGGATACCGACGGCAGGATCTATACCTATTCCGGGGTGCAGGACGATATTGAAGATTATGATATCGACTACATGTCCCTTTCCGGGCCGGAGATCTCCATCAAGGATCTCGACACTTCCGACAAGAAGGTCATCATAGCGCTTCCGGTGGATATCATGTCTGAGGACAAGCATTTCGTCGCGAGCTTCATGGAGATAAGCATGGCTGAGATGCTCTTGGGCTTCTCCGTACAGTCCGAAAAGAGCGAGACGACCTTCTGCAATATCTATACCAGGACCGGTACAGCACTGAGCGATATGGTCCTCGGAGGTCTTTCACAGGAGGACAACCTCCTGGATGCAATGAAGAACGCGGAATACGATGACGGATATTCATACCAGGGATTCCTTGACTCTTTCCAGTCCGGCGAGAGAGGCGAGGTGTCCTTCTCATATAACGGCATCAGCGAGACGCTTGCCTATGTACCCGTGGAGAATACCGACTGGATGCTGACATATCTGATCCGTGAGAGCGTGATCAGCGATCAGTTCAGCTCCATATCAAGAGGCATCATCATGCGAAGCCTCTTACAGTCTGTGCTGACTGTCCTGATACTCATGGCGATCTTTGCGATACTTATCAGTCAGATGAGGAGAAATGCGGAGCTTCGCCTGGAAAGAGAGACCTCTGAGGCGGCCAATCTCGTGAAGCAGCAGGAGCTTGAGCAGAGACTGGCGCTGCAGGAGCAGCTTCTCGAAGAGGAGAAACAGAAAAACCAGCAGGATCAGCTGATCACTGCCATGGCTTCCGACTATCGCAGCGTATACTTCATCGATCTGGATGAGGATGAAGCGGTCTGCTATTTTGATGACAACAGGTTCCCTGAAGCACCGACGGTGGGACAGCATTTCCCTTATCTGCGCGACTTCACCGAATTCGGATACAACCATGTAGAGGAGAGCTACAGGGAGGGTTATCTGCAGTTCATACAGCCTGAGAATATCAGGCGCGAGCTGCTGGAGAAGCCTCTGATCACATATCGCTTCCTTGAGATCAACGAAGGGAAGGAATCATACTGCATGCTCAGGATGGCAGGCGTAAGGCATCTGGAGGACCGTGATGACCACCTCGTACATGCGGTCGGCGCAGGCTTTACGGATATCGATGAGGAGATGCGTAATTCCATGGCACAGCAGCATGCACTCAGCGACGCGCTGGCCACGGCGGAGCAGGCCAACACAGCCAAGACGGCATTCCTCTCCAGCATGAGCCATGAGATCCGTACGCCGATGAATGCGATCATAGGACTGGACAGCCTTGCTCTCAGAAAGGACAATCTGGATGAGGAGACTCGCGAGTACCTCGAGAAGATCGGAGGGAGCGCTCGTCACCTGCTCGGCCTGATCAACGATATACTCGACATGAGCCGTATCGAATCGGGACGTCTGCTCATCCGCTGGGAGGAGTTCCCTTTCAGCGACATGCTGGAACAGATCAACACCATGGTCATGACACAGTGCAAGGAAAAGGGTCTGGAATACGAGTGCCATGTCATAGGCGGTGTAAGCGATTACTATATCGGTGATGACATGAAGCTCAAACAGGTGCTGATCAATATCCTTTCGAATGCGATAAAGTTCACGGATGCGCCGGGAGCCGTCACTCTGACGGTCGAGCGCACGGCGGTCTACGGCGATCATTCCACGCTTAAGTTCGTCGTAAAGGACACCGGCATAGGCATGGCTCCGGGATTTATCCCGAGGATCTTCGATGCTTTCACTCAGGAGGACAGCAGCCGCAACAACAAATACGGCAGTACCGGACTGGGCATGGCTATCACAAAGAATATCGTGGAGCTGATGAACGGGACCATCTCCGTGGAGTCGGAGAAGGGCAAGGGCTCTGAATTCACTGTGGTGATCACCCTGACCAACAGCGACCGCAAGAACGCCGCATCCAGATATCTGAGTCCGGGAGACATCCGCATACTCGTGGTGGATGATGAGGAGATCGCAGCGGAGCATGCGCGCATCGTGCTGGACGAGGCCGGCATCAAGGCGGATACCTGCTTCAGCGGCCGTGAGGCGCTCAATATGATGGAGGTCGCTCACGCCAAACAGACGCCATACAATCTGGTCCTCGTAGACTGGAAGATGCCTGAGATGGATGGAGTCGAGCTTGCCGGGGAGATCAGAAGGCGCTATGACAGGGAGACTACGGTCATAATACTGACGGCATTCGACTGGGATGAGATAATGGAAGAAGCGATTCACACCGGTGTAGACAGCTTCCTGGCAAAGCCTCTGTTTGCCTCAAACGTACTCGATGAATTCGAGCGCATCGCAAGAAGGAACAACATGAGCCTCTGCAAGGAGAGGAAGCGCGCCGATCTGAGCGGCAGGCATATACTGATGGCGGAGGACGTGCTGGTCAATGCAGAGATCACTAAGCAGATCATCATGGTGCGCGGCGCGGAGATCGATCACGCCGAGAACGGCAGGATAGCGGTGGAGATGTTCGAGGCCAGTCCGGCCGGCTACTATGACGCCGTACTGATGGATGTGCGCATGCCGGAAATGGACGGACTCGCGGCGACTGCTGCTATAAGGGCCCTGGACAGAACGGATGCGAAGGCTGTGCCTATCATAGCCATGACTGCCAATGCCTTTGATGAGGACGTACAGCTCTCACTGCAGGCCGGCATGAACGCTCATCTGTCAAAACCGGTCGAACCGGAGCATCTGTATCAGACGCTTGAGGAGCTGATATGGGAATATGACATGAAGGATACACAGTGATTGTGATATTCAGATTAAGTTAGATCAGTATCGTTAGAGGTCAGAAGAGGAAGGAAAAATGTCAAAGAAGAAGAAACAAATGCAGGCTGTTATCAATGATCTTAAAGCAAACAACAAGTGGGAACAGGTGCATCGCGAGCGCGACCGCCTCAAAGTTGACAGGCTCAAGAATCTCGGAGTACGAAGTAAGTTGGACGTGCTTATCGGAGGGCTGTTATTCTTTGCGTCATATAACGGCTTTATTGATCTGGCAAAGATCATGGGCGCGAATGTGAAAGAGCCGGGTGCTTTCAGCTTCCACAAAATGATCAAAGGGATAGCGCCGAATGAGTTTGCCTGGGTCGCAGTGCTTGCAGCATTAGGTCTGCTGTTTTTATTCTTCGCCATGAGCAAGAATGAAACGATAGATAAACTGACTGCGGCAAGATACGTATGGATGCCGGACAGCAGCGAGGTCGAATTCATCGAAAAGAGATTTGACAATGATTTCGCCAGATCCATTCTCTCGGTATT
Source organism: Anaerovoracaceae bacterium (assembly GCA_045604305.1). GTDB lineage: Bacteria > Bacillota > Clostridia > Peptostreptococcales > Anaerovoracaceae > Crickella. The sequence continues at coordinate 6,753 of JAZUNV010000030.1, forward strand.
GTCCTCTGATGATACCCATTCCATAGAGACAGGTCTTGAAGCAGTTACGGTCAATAATAATACCGGATCTGAAGTCTTTAATTACAACAGATGCGGGTTCGGCCGTCTGACAAATTATGATACCAAGCAGTTGTCGTACTATCTGGCTTCAAGATCATTTCCGGAAGGCTTCGCGATCTATCAGAGCAAGATTACGCCGGTGGGATCTGAAAAGTTCATCGGCGGTACGACGGACGTTGGCGGTGAGAAGCCGCCGGCAGAAGATGAGGAAACACATAATAAGAAAATGCTCGCCAGGCTGTATGAACAGCTGAGGGAGTTTGTCAGGATCAAGAACCCGTTCAAGATGTATCTTAAGGAATCGGGGCCGAGCGCAGCCGATAACGGTCAGATCATTATCAATAAAGGCTTCAAGGCTGACAAGGAAGGCTATGCTGATTTTTGATCCATATACAAAACTCAAAAAGATATGCAGATCATCGCGATCTGCATATCTTTTTGGTGGTCTGTGCGAGGCTCGAACTCACGACATCATGGTTGTGACCCATGCGCTCTCCCAGCTGAGCTAACAGACCTTATATGTGCGCCTCGTAACGCGCACGACTATTGTAACGCTTTTTGGACCAAAAATATATAGTGTTTTTCAAAAGATCCTTCGATGCGATCATAATAAGTAATTAATCAGCGAACAGCCGGACCACCGAGATGAGACTGTGGAGGAGCCGCTAAGAGTGTCGCGAGAAGACTGCAGGCAGTTACCGAAGGAGCCTGCCGACGGAGGTCAATGCTATCGACCTTACGGCAACGCCGTATTAGCTGGAGATAGCATTATTGGATAAGAACCGGTCGTCGCAAGCGAAGCGTCAGACTAGGTTCTCCAAGAGGCAAAGTCGACGAGCCTGACACTCTCGGCGAGGGAGCCCGTCGAAGCGAGGTGGCCGGCTGTTCGCTGTCCTGTATACAGTATTACTGGCGCTCCGGCAGGCGCGGACTTACATATACCGTCTGGTTGTGGGTGAAGATGACATAGCCCGGCTTTGCGCCTCCCGGCTTCTTGACGTATCTGACCGGCACGTAGTCCACCGGTACGTTGCTGCTGCCTCCCGCCTTGCTGTGGTATGCGGCTATAGATGCAGCCTCGTATATCAGTTCCGCAGAGAGATCGTTCACATTGCGTCCGTCCCCGAGCCTCACTATCACGTGGGAACCCGGTATGTCCTTGGTATGCATCCATACATCCGTCTTGGAGGCGAACTTCATGGTCAGCCAGTCATTCTCGATGTTGTTCCTGCCGACCAGCACTTCCGTACCGTCGCTGAGGCGGTATCTGTACGGCTCCGGCCTGGCGTTCTTACGCTTGCGCTGAGAAGCCTTCTGCCTGCGTCTCACATAACCCGTCTGCTCCAGCTCATCCCTGATCGATTCGAGAAGCGGCACGTTGTCCGCAGCCTCGATGTTCTGTATCACCGATTCGAGATAGGCGATATCCTTCTCGTTGTCCTCGAGCTGGGCCTGCTTCTCATGGATCGCCGTCCTGGCCTTGGAGTACTTCTTGAAGTACCTCTGAGCATTGGCGGAGGCGTTTATCTTCTCATCCAGCGGGATGTCGATCAGGCTGCCGTCATAGTAGTTCGTGACCGTCGCCTTGCGTGCGCCCGGTTTCACCACGTGGATGTTGGCAGTCAGCAGCTCACCGTAGAGCCTGTACTTATCGGAATTCTCCGCGTTAAGCAGATCCTCGGAGAGCTTCTTCTTCTTGAGAAGTGCCTTGTCGAGCGAAGCCTGCACCGACTTCAGCAGCGGCAGCGACTTCTGCCTCACGAGGTTGGAAGCCTCGCGGTTGGAATAGTAGTAGTCCACGCATTCCGACAGGCTGTCGAACCATAATGTGTCGAGAGCCGTGAACTCGCTCAGCTCCGTGATGTGGAATTCGCGCGGAGTGCCTTCGTCGGAGTACACCCTCGGCCTCGCGCTGCCATCATCGATGGAAGCGACGACAGCGGCAAGCCTCTCAGCCGGCAGAGTCGAAGTGACAGACAGGTCATCGGTCTCATCGCAGCCGGCCAGCAGCTCGCGGCTAATCGCGGGCGAGATGCCGCTTATGGCCTTCATGATCGCCCGGTCGGAATGGGGCAGAGCCATATCCGGACCTACCTTATTGAAAGGCAGCTTGTCCTGCTCGGGAGGGTACTGATAGATCACGCCCGGCAGGAGCTGGCGGTATCTGTTCACATCTATGGATATCCTCTTGATCGAATCTATGATCTTGCCGGTCTCGATATCGACCAGCACTATATTGCTGTGCTTGGACATTATCTCGACTATGAGCTTGCGGCATACCGAGAAGCCCATCTCGTTGAGAGCCTCGATGTCGATCTCGATGATGCGTTCGCCCTCCCTGGCCCTGACATCGGTGATGCGGGCGCCCTGGAGGTGCTTGCGAAGCAGCATGCAGAAGGTAGGAGGCTGGTCGGGATTGGTGTAGCTGCCCTCAGTCAGGCATACTCTGGCCGACTGGCTGTTGCACGACATAAAGAGGCGCACATTGCCGCGCTGCGTGTGTATGTGCACCAGAAGATCCTCGGGACCCGGCTGATAGACCTTCTCTATCTTGCCGTATACGATCCGGTCTCTTAATTCCCTTGCCATTGCATATGTGATAATACCGTCGAATGCCATCGGCTAATTCTAACATAAGAAAGCCAAATGTGATACAATCAGTCTGCGCGAAAGATCAAAGATCAAAAAATAAGACAGGAGGCTTTCGGAAATGATAAGAAGCATGACGGGATTCGGCAGGGGAGTATATGCCGATGAGATCAGCAAGGTGACCGTGGAGATAAGAGCGGTCAACAACAGGTATCTCGACATATTCGTCAAGATGCCGAGGAAGTACAATTTCGCAGAGGACAAGATCAAGGCGGCAGTCAAGAACAGACTGCACCGCGGCAAGGTCGAGATCGGAGTCACCGTAGACAATATCGGACAGAGCGACAGCGATGTGAAGCTGGATAAGGAGCTCGCTTCGAAGTACTACGATGCTCTCAGCGATCTTAGGGACAGCTTCGAATTCGGGGACGAGTCGCGCGTGTCGCTCAGCCTGCTGGCCAGGATGCCTGACGTGATCAGGACCGGTGCAGCCGAAGAGGATGAAGAGGCTGTTATAAGCAGATTGCTGGGGGCGACGGAGAAGGCCCTCGATGACTTCTGCGCCATGAGGGAGACCGAGGGCGCGAAGCTCGCAGCGGACCTCTCGGCAAGAGCCGACACCGTGGCGTCGCTGCGCGAGCGCATCGAAAAGAGAGCTCCGGAGATCGAGAAGGAGTACGCGGCGAAGTTCAGAGCCAGAGTGGAAGAACTCCTGGACGGAGTATACGAGGTGCCTGAGGAGAGAGTTGCTCTGGAGGCGGCCATATTCGCGGACAAGGCCAATATCACCGAGGAGCTCGTAAGGCTCGACAGCCACGTGAGCCAGCTCAGGAGCTTCCTGAAGCCTGAAGGCAACGAGGCCATCGGCAAGAAGATCGACTTCCTTATACAGGAGATGAACCGCGAGGCCAACACCATCGGCTCGAAGTCGAACGACAAAGAGATCACATCCCTGATGCTCGAACTCAAGGCGGAGATCGAGAAGATCAGGGAGCAGGTACAGAACATAGAATAAAAAAGGGTAAACGGGCAGGGATTCAATGGAATGCTTATTTAAGAAAGAAAATCTGTTCATAAGGGTCGCGCTGGGCTTTGCGATCGGGATAGTGCTTGGCTTCGCAGCTCCGCAGTTCTCGATATCGGTCAAGGTCATCGGAGATGTATATCTCAATCTCATCAAGATGATGATCGTGCCGGTGCTGATATGCGCCGTTATGACAGGCATCATCAACTCTGGAGATATATCGTCGCTCAAGCGCCTGGGGATCAAGACGGTGCTGCTGTATATCGTGATGTTCCTCGCGTCATTTGTCGTATCGGCGGCCGTGGCGCTTGCCATCAGGCCGGGACGCGGAGTCGTGTTCGAGAACCAGCCTGTGTACGAGGGAGAAGTCGGAGGACCGATAGATTATGCGGAGGTCCTCAGGAGCATATTCCCCGACAACCTCTTCAGGGCATGCACGGAGAACAACATCCTGCCGGTCATACTCTTTGCGATACTTTTCTCGGTCGCGCTGATCGCGATAGGAGATAAGGGCAGACCGGTGAAGGAGTTCATCAACAGCCTGTCCGCAGCTGTCTTCTACGTGCTCTCCATCATAATGGAGCTGACGCCGCTTGGCGTGATGTCGCTGATCGCATTCTCGATCGCGGAGTACGGCTCGGGCATATTCATGGCCATAGGCAAGTACATCGCCTGCTGCTGGCTCGCGTGCATCGCGGTGTTCATCGTGGTGTTCATGCTGCCGGTCATCACATATGCGAAGACGGATATCAGGACATTCCTAAAGGCCTGCGGTAAGATAGCTCTGATGACGATGTCCACCACGAGCTCTGCAGCTACACTGCCTACGACGATAAAAGTCAGTATAGAGGATCTCGGAGTACCGGAGGCCATCAGTTCATTCACGCTGCCTCTGGGATGCACGATCAACATGTGCGGCGGAGCCTGCTCGTTCTGCTGCCTGGCCATGTTCGTCAACGATTTTTACTCGCTCGGTCTGCCAATGGGCCGCTTCGCTGCGATGGCGATAGTGGCGACGCTGATCAACATGGCAGCCCCGGGCATACCGGGAGGAGGCATAGTGCTGATGACCTCCTTCCTGACGATATTCGGTCTGCCGGTCGATCTGGTGGGCCCGATCGCCGCCTTTTACAGACTTCTCGACATGGCATTCACCACCATCAACGTCGAAGGCGATGTGGCAGCCAACCTTATAATTGCAAAATCAGAGGAGAACGTGATACAATCCATTAGTTAGCGGGAGGTGCTTATGAGCCACAAAAGAGGCAAGCTGTATGTCATTTCCGGTCCGTCGGGCACGGGCAAGGGCACGATATGTGCCGAACTGCTCAAGGACATCGGCAATGAATTCTCAGTGTCCATGACCACGCGCGAGCCGAGGGAAGGCGAAGTACACGGCAAGGACTATTACTTCGTGACGAGAGAGGATTTCCTGGCCAACGTGGAAGCCGGCAATTTCCTGGAACATGCGACTGTGTTCGACAATCTCTACGGGACGCCGCGCGACATGGTCATAAGACGTCTCGAGAAGGGCTGCAATGTCTTACTCGACATCGACGTCCAGGGAGGACTACAGGTCAGGAAGGCGATGCCTGAGGCAGTGCTCATATTCGTGCTTCCACCGAGCCTTATGGAGCTGAGGAAGAGACTCGAGGGCAGAGGCACCGAGACCGCTGAGAAGGTCGAGAAGAGACTCGGCCAGGCGCTCAACGAGATCAAGCTGATCGGCGAATACGATTACTATATCGTGAACGATGACATAGAAGAGGCGGTGAAGAGAGCCAGGAGCATCATGACTGCCGAGTCGTCGAAGGTGCCTGAAGCGGTCAGGCAGATCATCAGAGCATACGAAAACGAAATGAAATAATTCACATAGAAAGGGGAACGTTTAATGTTACTTTATCCATCGGTAAACAAACTTCGTGAAAAAACAGACAGCAGATACTCGCTCGTGATGCTGGCAGCAAAGAGGGCGAGGGACATAGTCGACGGCAAGCCGGCGCTCACGGAGGAAGAATGTGAGAGACCTGTAAGCCAGGCTGCCAGAGAGATCGCTGATGACATGATCACTTATGTCAGACCTGAGGCGCCGTCTCAGATCGAGGAGTGATCACGTATCATATATTGCAAATAATCAGGATCATGGGAACGGCTCGCAGGTGACGGGGGTCGTTCTTTTGCTTTAAGACAGGGGTTGGACTTAAGATGAACAGATTTGGGATAATCGGAAAAGACGTGGATCCTTCGCGGGTCCGCAGGATACATCTGGCGCTGGGAGACTACGAATACGTTCTCCTGGATTGTGACAGCGAGGAGGAGATACCGCAGCTTCTGAGCGATAAGAGGTTCGACGGATTCAGTGTTTCACACCCGTACAAGACTGCAGTGATAAAGTATCTCGATGAGATCTCGGAGGATGCGGAGAGGACGCAGTGCGTCAACACGGTCAAGATCCTTCCGGACGGCAGGCTCAAGGGCTACAACACGATCGTTGACGGGTTCAGATACATGGCCGGCGATTCCATCGAGGGTAATAAGTGCCTCGTATTGGGCACCGGCGGCGCAGCAAGAAGCGTCGCTGCGGTCCTGGATGAAATGGGCGCTTCTGCCGTGATGATGGTATCAAGGGACCCGGAGGCGGCCCTGGAGAAGCCCGGCAACAGCGGGCGCAGGATAACGGGATATGACAAGCTCCATCAATTCTACGATGCGGAGGTGATCATCAACTGCACGCCGGTCGGAGCCTGCCCTGACGTGAGCGTATCCGCTCTGGGTGAGGCCAGGACGAGCGTGAGGATGTTCTACGATCTCAAGATGGCCATGGACACCATATACGATCCGTACAGGACAAAGTTCCTCCAGGATGCCAGGAGACTCACCGGATGCAATACCAAGTCAGGACTGGACATGCTAATCATACACGTCCTGACGACGAGGAATATCTGGCTTGACATCGAGCCGGACCCCGAGGAAGAGGAGAGGTTGCTCAGGCGGATAAAGCGCAAGATGCTCGAAAACCAGCTCAATGTAGTGGCTGTAGGACTTCCGGGATCAGGCAAGACCACCATATTCCGCCGCTATGCGTACGAGCTTGGCCTCAAGTTCATCGATACCGATGAGGAGACCGAGAAGATCATGGGTCAGCCTGCCAGCGAAGTGCTATCTGCTTCAGGAGTGGGAGAGGAATACTTCAGAGCGAGCGAACATCAGGCCGTGCTGGACACTGCTTCAGTAAAAGGCGCAGTTATAGCTACGGGAGGGGGCACGCTTCTCAACCCGGTCAACCGTGACATACTCAAGGCGAACGGGATAGTCATTTATGTCAAGCGGCCTATAGACCTGCTCAACATAAAGGGCAAGCCTCTGGGACTCAATATTAATCTGACCCAGCTCTTCAATGACAGGGACAGGATATACAGAAGGGTATCAGACGTGACCATCATCAACTCGAGGATATTCGGCGAGATGAGGGCCAGGACCGGAGAGGGCAATTCCTATAATTACGAGCTCAAGGGCTTTGTGTACTTCATAGCGCGCAAGGTCCAGAAATACCTGAACGAGCTCGCTGCCAATAAATGGATATAGATCAAAGACAAATGGAGGAAGATTCATGAAACACAGACCAACAATGCTGATGATACTCGACGGATTCGGTATCAGGAAGGAGACATCCGGCAATGCGATCGCGGCGGCTAAGAAGCCGGTGCTGGACAGATTCTTTGCGGAGTATCCGTTCATCACCATAGAGGCCAGCGGCGAGCCCGTGGGACTGCCTGCGGGCCAGATGGGCAATTCCGAGGTGGGACATCTCAACATCGGAGCCGGAAGCGTCGTATACCAGAATCTCCTGAAGATCACCAGGTCGATAGAGTCCGGTCAGTTCTTTGAGAACGAGGCTCTGCTCGGCGCGATGAGAAACGCCGCAGCCGGACATACTCTCCATATCATGGGACTCGTGTCTGACGGCGGAGTGCACAGCCACTTCGAGCATCTCAAGGCGACCATAGACATGGCTAAGAAGAACGGCGTCAGGGATGTCGTGGTCCACTGCTTCCTCGACGGAAGGGACGTGCCGCCTAAGAGCGCGATGACATGGCTCGGACCTCTTGAGGACTACCTCAGGGCTGAGGGCATCGGCAGGATAGGAGTGATCTCGGGCAGATACTACGCGATGGACAGAGACCAGAGGTGGGAGCGCCTGGTGAAGGCCTATGATGCGCTCACCCTCAGCGAGGGACTCACAGCATCCTGCTCGCAGGAAGCCATCGACAATTCGTACGCTAAGGACGAGGCGGACGAGTTCGTGCAGCCGACAGTCGTGAATGCAGCGCCGATAAAGGATAACGACTCGGTCATCTTCATCAACTTCAGACCTGACAGAGCAAGGGAGATCACGAGGACCCTCGTGGATCCTGATTTCAGCGGCTTCGAGAGGAAGGTCTTCCCTAAGGATCTGACTTATGTATGCATGGCTGAGTACGATGCGACCATGCCTAATGTCACAGTCGCATTCCCGCCTGAGGCGGTCGATCCTACCCTCGGCAAGACGATAGCAGACCTCGGACTCAGGCAGCTGCGCATCGCAGAGACAGAGAAGTACGCCCACGTGACATTCTTCTTCAACGGAGGCGTGGAGGCGCCTAACGTGAATGAGGACAGGATACTGATCCCGTCCCCAAAGGTCGCTACTTACGACATGCAGCCTGAGATGAGCGCGCCGGAGGTGGCATCCACAGTTATAGAGAAGATCAACGAGGACACTTATGACCTCATCATACTCAACTTCGCCAACCCTGACATGGTCGGCCACACAGGAGTGTTCGACGCGGCAGTCAAGGCCATCGAGACACTCGACGGCCTGGTAGGCAAGATCGCGGAAGCCATACTCGCCAAGGACGGCCAGATACTCCTGACAGCAGACCACGGCAATGCGGACTACATGATAGACGACGAGGGCAAGCCTGTTACGAAGCATTCGACTTCAAAGGTGCCTCTCTGCCACATCTGCAATGAGCCGGTACCGTTCAAAAAGGACACGGGCAAGCTCGCAGACATAGCGCCTACCATCCTGACACTGATGGGACTGGAAGTGCCAACCGGCATGGAAGGCGACGTACTGGTATAGCGGCTCGATATTTTCCGTCAGGCGTTGTTGCCCTCACAAATCGTTCGCTTACGTACGCCCGTGTACGCGCGCTCATGATTTGCTCGTGCGCCTAGCCTGACGAAAAATCTCTTCGCCGACAGAGCTTATCCAAGAAGGCTGAGCTTAGCCGATAAGTACGATGCCGTTCGCTCCGATCAGTCGGGATCGTCGGAACTTTGATCCTGCAGGAGGACTTTTTTTTAAAATTGTACATAGAATGCGATTTTTTCGAATTTATGTACAAAATTCAAAATGACAACTGCTGAAACAGCACGAATCGGTTTACCATAAACTGTACAGTTGCGTTATTCCCGGCATAAACTGCCGAAGACGAGTGGTAATGGCATGAATTTTGTACATATTCGGTCAAAAAACGAGGTTTATGTACAATTTGGATCAAAACTCCTTTCCGGGAGGTGCATAACAGATAACGGATGCAATGGCAGACCGCAGAACCCAGCAAGACGGAGCATTATGATCACCAATAATGTGAGGGACTGTCCCCCTGACCGATTAAAGTAATGGGATTTACTGAAGATCAACTAAATGCAATAGAAACCACTGACAAGTCTGTGCTCGTGTCCGCTGCGGCGGGCTCGGGCAAGACTTCTGTTTTGGTGGAAAGGATCATACGCATCATCCTGGACGGCAAGGCCAACGTGGATGAGATGCTCGTCGTGACCTTTACCAATGCCGCAGCGGCGGAGATGAGGATGAGGCTCGCTTCCGCCATACGCAGGAGGATGGCGGAGCATCCGGAGGACACTATCCGGATGAAGGATCAGCTGTCCAGACTGTATAAGGCGTACATAACGACTATCGACAGCTTCGCTCTCAGAGTCATCAGGGAGTTCTTCCACGAGACCGACCTTGATCCTGCAGTCAGCGTCTGCGACGATGTGCAGGGCGAGCTTCTCAGGAAGGAAGCGATCGCAGAGCTGTTCGAAGACGGCTTCGCCGACGATGCACTGATTGAAGGCGGCAGCTTCAGGGGCTTCCTCAGGCTCTACAGCAGCGACAGGAGCGATGATGCCTTCATGGAAGATATGCTGAAGGCCTACGCGGCCCTTCGCAGCATGCCTGATTACTTCGAATGGGCGCTCGAAAGAGCCGGTGACCTCAGAGTGAGTCCGGAGACCTTCGAAGGCTCCGCGCTCCAAAGTATGATGGCCGAGGACGGCCGTATCACCTATGAGAGAGCCTGCGACGCGCTCAGGAGGCTGAGAGCGCTCTTCGATGAAGCCGGCCTCTCTTCGATGTATGAGAACAAACTGAAAGATCAGGCAGACGCGATCTTCGGCATTTACGGGATGCTCTCGGAGGGCAGGCTCGATGCTGAAGTCATAGCCGCTATGGAGGCCATTCCTTCGACGAGGCTCGCGGCGAAGAAGGACGAGAAGGAAGCGTATGAGACCATCAAGGCGGATGTGAAAGTGCTGAGAGACGCTTTCAAAAAGGAGCTGGACGGCTTCGCCGCCAGGTATCTGACTCCCGATTTTGAAACGAGACTTGCGGAGACGGCCGTGACTTACGAATACACGGTCTACTACATCAGACTTCTCATGGAATTCGAGAAGAGATACGAGGCTAAGAAGCGTGAACGCAAGCTCATGGACTTCGCCGACATGGAGCACTATGCGGTCAGGATACTGAGAAGCGACGAGGCGGCGGAGGTGCTGCGCAGGAGATTCAGATACATCTTTGTCGATGAGTATCAGGACACCAACCACATACAGGAGCACCTCATAAGCCGCATCGCCAGGCCGGACAATGTCTTCAGGGTAGGTGATCTCAAGCAGAGCATCTACGGCTTCAGGCAGGCCGAGCCGGGCATATTCGCCGGGCTGTACGAGAGATACAGCAGCGAGGAGGAACGCGACGGAGTCGTGATCGACCTCGGATACAACTTCAGGACCAACGAAAAGACCATCGACTACGTCAATCATGTATTCAGCCATATCATGGAGGGCTACGATGAGAGGGCGATGCTTCGCTTCGGCCAGAGCTCGTACAGGTCTGAGTATGACTTCATGCCGGAGGTGCACGTGCTCTTCGAGGACGAAGGCGATGCCGGCGGGGCTGAGACTGAGCCGGAGGCTGCGCCTGATGCGGATATCATTGACGATGAGATCGAGGATCTCAGCAAGGAGGAGGCCGAGGCTGAGTACATCGCGGGGCTTGTCGACGGGATCATAGGCACTGAGTTCTATGACAGCAAGGCCGGCGTGGTCAGGAAGGCCGGAGCCAAAGATATAACGATACTCCTGAGGGCAGTCAAATACCGCGGCGAGATAATGAGCCGGGCTCTCAGGGAGAGAGCGATAGAATCGCACATAGAGGAGTCGGACGACTACTTCGATACGGTCGAAGTCAGCATAGCTCTCGCGCTTCTCACGTGCATAGACAATATGAAGAGGGACGTGCCGCTGATCGCGGTCCTGCACTCCGAGGTCTTCGGATTCAGTCCGGACGAGCTGGCCGAGATCAGGATAGCCAGAGGTGGCAGAGCCCCTTATTGGGAGGCCTTCGCTCACTATGCCTGCGAAGGTCCCGAGGGCGCGCTCAGGGACAAGGTGATGGCGGCAAGGGACAGGATACTTGAGTGGAGGAGCCTGTCACGGATGCTGCCTCTCGCGGATTTCGTGTGGAAGGTCCTGGTGGACTCCGGTTATTACAGGATGGCAGGAGCCATGGCGGGCGGCGCGCGCAGGCAGGCCAATCTTAGATCGCTGGCCGACAGGGCGGCGGACTTCAGCCTGGAAGGCGTATCCTCGCTGAGCTCCTTCATTACTTTCCTCGACATGATGAGGGTGAAGGGCATCAGCAACGGTCAGGCGCCTATGGCCGGCAAGGATGATGATGTGGTGCGCATATCCACCATCCACAAGAGCAAGGGCCTCGAGTATCCGTTCGTGATAGTGGGCGGGCTCGGACACAGGTTCAGGAGCGACAGCAACGAGAAGAAATTCAGCTTCGACTCATCGATAGGCGTGGGCATGCCGTACATAGACCCGTCCAGAAAGTTCTGGAGGTCGACCATGGTGCAGCGCGCTATTAATTCAAGAAAGAACAGGGATGAGTACAGCGAGGAGCTCAGGCTGCTCTACGTAGCCATGACCAGAGCGAGGAACAAGCTGATCCTCGTGGGAACGGCGAAGAGCGAGGAGGACCTTGCGAAGTACACGTCGAGACCGCAGAACTTCCTCAAGGCCATGAGAGAAGTGCTGAAGACGGATCGCAATATATATCATGCTTCGCCGCTGATGCTGAGCCGGCAAAGCGCGAAAGCCGGCGCGTCCGGCATAAGGTCGTATCTGGACAGGCCTCTCACGGCGGAGGAGCAGAGCCTCTATGACGAGATAGACAGGAGATTCACTTACAGCTATCCTGATGAAGAACTGCTGAGCGCGAAGGCCAAGTACTCGGTGAGCGCGATCAGGCGTGAGGAGAATGAGATCCTTCGCGAGGCTGAAGGCGATGCGGCGGTCACTCAGGCGGACACGGAGGTCGTGAAGCTCTGGGATATGACTGAACGGAGGAGAAAGGCATCGTCTGCAGACATGGGCATCGCATATCACAGGATAATGGAGTTCCTGGACTTCGGCAGGGTAACGGATGCGGACGGCATCATAGATGAGGCTTACATACGCGAGAGGGCGGACTTCCTGCATGATCACGGCGCCATCAGGGATGATGTCTACCACGCCCTCGATCTGACGAGGATAGCGGCATTCTTCTCAAGCGGCATAGGCCGGCGGGCTGTCGCGGCCGAGGCAAGGGGCGCCCTGAAGCGAGAGAAGCCGTTCACCCTCAGGACGGTGAGGTCCGGCAGAGAGATGCTGGTACAGGGTGTGATCGACTGCTGCTTCGAGGAGGACGGCAGGATGGTGCTCATAGACTACAAGTCGAACTTCATACATCCGGGCAGGGATCACAAGTCCGAGATCACGCGCATCAGAGACGAGTACAGGGTACAGATCGAGCTCTACTCAGAGGCTATCGCCAAGGGTACCGGCAGGGATGTAAAAGAGGCGTATCTCTACCTCTTTACAAGCGGAGAAGCGCTCAGGATGATATGACGAAATGCCTGTTTTAATCTGTTGACATTTCTCTCTATGGTGTTAAAATTTATGTGCGGGCGATGATGTGCCCGAACACGAATAATAAAGTCTTTATTATAAGGAGAGTGATACCAATGGCAAATTATGTAGAAAGAGTCATCGAGCAGTGCAAGGCTAACAATCCTGGCGAGGTAGAATTCCACCAGACTGTAGAGGAAGTACTCACTTCCCTGAAGCCGGTTGTTGAGAAGCATCCTGAGTA
>JAZUNV010000031.1:0-6760 GCA_045604305.1 Anaerovoracaceae bacterium
GACACGAGAGGTCTCATCCGCCAGCACCAGTTCAACAAGGTCGAGATGGTCAAGTTCACGACTCCTGAGACTTCGTATGATGAACTCGAGAAGCTGACCAATGACGCTGAGGAAGTGCTGAAGAGACTCGGCATCCCGTACAGGGTGGTAAGGCTCTCAACGGGCGACCTCGGATTCAGCTCGGCCATGACATATGACATAGAGGTCTGGATGCCGAGCTACGGCAGATACGTCGAGATCTCGAGCTGCTCGGACTTCGAGGACTTCCAGGCCAGGAGGGCCGGCATCCGCTTCAAGAGGGACAAGGACACCAAGCCTGAGTTCGTCCACACTCTGAACGGCTCCGGACTCGCAGTCGGAAGGACCGTCGCCGCCATACTCGAGAACTTCCAGCAGGAAGACGGCAGTGTCGTGATACCGGAAGTGCTGAGACCGTATATGGGCGGCCGCGAGGTAATAAAGTAGCGGCTCGACATTTCCAGTCAGGCGTTGTTGCTCTCGCAAATCATTCGCTTACGTACATCCGGGTACGCGCGCTCAGGATTTGCTCGTGCGCCTAGCCTGACAGAAAATCTCTTCGCCGCCGGTTTCGGTTCAGTAAGCGATGGTGTAATTGTTTGAGAATTACTCGATCCATACACCATATTTGAAGATCAGGGCTAAGAAAAAATACTATAAAAATAATGAAAATGGTGTATGGATCGTCTTGAACAGGCATAGGACTGTCATCGGTTCTGCGTGGCCTAAAGCACAGTATCAGGAACTACTCTGCGGCAGGGTCAGTCAGTTAGTAACCGATGCCCACTTTGATGCAGCCCTCGTCATCCACGCCGGTGATCGAATCGCCGCCTGCGAGGATGCTGCTGATGTGCGTGATGACTTCCATGTTCATGATCTCGCCCGGGCAGGCGATAGGAGTGCCCGGCGGATATGTGATGATAGGATCGTAGAGCACGCGGCCGTCCGATTCATATAGCGGCACCAGCTCGCTCTCCATCGGCAGGTCGGCCGATTCGAGGCGGATGTCCTCGAAGGAGCGCGGCGTGCGGTCGATGCCGCTGCCGACACCGTAACTTCCGGCTATGTCCCTGAGAGCGGCGAGCAGCTTCTCGTAGTCGCTCCTCACATTGCCGGCTCCCGTCATCAGCAAGACGTACTCGCCGTGGACCATCTCGGAGATGATGCCGCGGTATCTGAGCTCGCTGTCGAGGCGCTCGCCGCTCAGTCCGAGTTCAGCCAGGCTGATATTGATCTTGGTGACGTCAGGTCCCTCCGTGTACCGGTAAAGCGCGAAGGTATCTTCGTCCTGGGCGCCGGTCCCTCTGGCGCCGCTTCCCATAACTATGGTCAGACCGCTTATCTTCGATGCTCCCTTATAGAATCCTCTCAGATCTTCCTTCCATTTCGTCACTATATCGCGCCATCCGGCGCGCATTATCTTTTCATTTATATCGAGGCCCGCCATCAGCAGATAGGACGGGCTCGTCGTCTGCGCCATCCTCAGGGCCTCGCCTACGGAGTCGACGTCCACTCTGTCACTGCAGACATTGAGGATGCCGCTGCCGGTGAAGCTGAGCAGGGTCTTGTGGGTGCTGTTGATCACAAGATCGGCGCCCAGAGACTCCGCCGCGTGTCTTGCATGAGGTATGAAGGCGCCTTCGCCGCGGCACTTCTCCGCATCGTAATCAAAGAACCTGAGATGGGCGCCGTGGGCCTGATCCACTATGAGGAGCATTCCGTGATCGTGAGCTATGTCGGCGAGAACGGATATGTCGCTCAGCATCCCGCAGTAATTAGGGCTTGTGATCAGAACGGCCGATGCATCCGGGTTCGCGTCGCATGCGGCTTCGAGTTCGTAAGGGGATATCTCTGCGGTCAGATTGAAATTCGGATCCGTCTCCGGTCTGATGTAAACCGGATTGATGCCTCCGAGCCTGAGCGCGCTGAATACCGCATGGTGGGAATTGCGGCCGAGTATGAGCTTGCCGCCTACCGGGACGCTCGAAATAACGGAAGCGATGAGCCCCGCGCTGGAGCCGTTCACGAGCAGCTCCGTATGGCGTACGCCATACAGCTCTGCGTAATTGTCCATGACATTACGCAGAGCGCCGCGCGGGTCGAAGAGCGAATCGGCGCCCGGGATCTCCGTGATATCCCATGCGGCCGCGTTCCTGAGCAGATTGTCGTAACCTGCCCTTTCATACAAAGTGCTCCGCCCCTTGTGGCCCGGCATATGGAAGGAGATATGATCCTTCGCTGCGTTTTCCTTGAGAAAGTCCGAAATTGAATAGTCGTGCATGCCGCTTTCCTCCCTTTTCGGGAATTCAACCAGGAACGAAGCTCCATCAAGCTCGCTTGTTTGGAGCGAGTGACACCGTCAATAGACGACGGGAGCTTCAGCTCGTGAGATCGTCAGTCGGGGATTGCGACCCGCCACTGACGATCGAATATGGAACCCGCCGCCTATGCGCACATTGAGGCGGGGAACATCCGTCGTCTATTATACCACAATACAGAGTCGGAGTAGTGCCGGCGATAAGCCCGGCGGCTCATGTGACTATGCCGGAACCGCGGGATCGAGTGGACGGGCATAGTCATCTGGCGCGAAGGCAACTGCTGTGACTATGTCGGAACCGTGAGATCAGGCTGTCAGGCATAGTCACTTCTCGCAGACTCAGATCAAATGACTATGACGAGACCACATAATTAACCACCCGGTCTTAGTCAAATCATGGAAGAGAGTTGCTTCATTGGAAACGTTCCCGTGAGGCGACACTCACCGGTTTTAAACTGATACCGAAGATGAGTCTACCCTGTATGAAATTTCTCGGACCGGGAGCCTGTTTTCACTTTCCCGTCCGAGAAGGCTGATCCGCTACTGTGCGAAAAATCTCGGACCGAGAGCTTGTTTTCGCTTTCTCGTCCGAGAAGGGTGAATCGGTACTGTATGAAATGACTCGGACCGGGGACCTGTTTTCACTTTCCCGTCCGAGAATGGTGAATCGGTACTGTGCGAAAGATCTCGGACCGAGAGCTTGTTTTCGCTTTCTCGTCCGAGAATGGTGAATCGGTACTGTATGAAATGACTCGGACCGAGAGCTTGTTTTCGCTTTCTCGTCCGAGAAGGCTGATCCGCTACTGTGCGAAAGCTCTCGGACCGAGGGCGTGTTTTCACTTTTTCGTCCGAGACAGCTGAACCGATACTGCACGAAATATCTCGGACCGAGGGCGTATTTTCACTTTCTCGTCCGAGAAGGCTAAACTGATACTGTAGTAATATTTCAGATCGGGTAGCGAAAGCCGGCGAACATGTCGTGAGCGATTGAGCGGTGTATCGATCCATCGATATATTCCGGATGCTGATACACTAGCTGCCCTGAAGCCTAAACGATCCGCACAATGGCGTATGAGCGATATACAGCGAGGGAGCATGTGAGGCGGCAATGGGATCAGGCATGCGCGGTGGCTCATCGAATCGTAAGCGTACGGGGCGGCAATGGGATCAGGCATGCGCGCTGGCTCATCGAATCGTTAGCGCACGGGGCGGCATTGAGATCGGAACCGTGCGCCGCCGCGCCCCGTTTTGCACTTGAAAAGGAACAACAATGTACTGTTATGTTTTTGGCAATTCTGTTTTTTTCACCGGAATAAGGTATAATAGATAGGCTATTTAACAGCGCTTGTTTTTTGTTGTGCAAAAAGAAACCGCCTCCGTAGCGGCGGTGCAGACAGGGAGCAGGCATGAAAGCACACTAGTTATTGTATTATGAAGGTATTATGTGAAAGGAGTTTCTAAGGGATGAGCCAAGGGAAACATTTGCCAAGCATCCATGTACCGCATCACAAGAACACGGCCGCATGCGAGACCGTGACGATGCCGATACCGGATGAAGTAAGCATAAGCATGTCCCAGAACATCGGCGCTCCTTGTCAGCCTCTCGTAGAGAAGGGTGATTATGTAAAGGTAGGACAGAGGATCGGAGACGTAGAAGCCTTTGTCAGCGCACCTATCTTTTCAAGCGTCAGCGGAACCGTCAAGTCGATCGACAAGGTCCGCGGTTCAATGGGCGGCTTCGAAACTCACATAGTAATCGAGACAGACAAGAAGCAGGAGGTCAGTGAAGAAGTCAAACCACCTGTCGTAAACAGCTTTGAGGATTTCGTCAAAGCTGCCAGAGACAGCGGTATGGTAGGACTCGGAGGAGCATCCTTCCCGACCCACGTAAAGCTGAATCCTAAGAACCTCGATGAATGTGAGTATCTGGTGGTCAACGCAGCCGAGTGCGAGCCGTTTATCACCACAGACAACAGAGAAATGGTAGAGAACGGACAGGATGTCCTCGACGGCATGAGACTGATCATGCAGTGGCTGGATCTCAAGAAGGGATTCATCGGCGTCGAGTCCAACAAGCCTGACGCTATCGCCAACCTCAAGAGACTGATCGAGCAGAACGAGATAGACGATATCGAGATCGTATCGCTGCCATCCAGCTACCCGAAGGGAGCTGAGCGTGTACTCATCTATGAGACCGTAGGCAAGACGATGGATGCGGGAGTCCTCCCGGCACAGCTCGGAGTCATACTCGACAACGTATCGACAATAGGTGTCATGGCCGAGTACTTCAAGACCGGCATGCCTATCGTCAGGAGGAGAGTCACGGTAGACGGAGACGCGGTCGCAGAGCCTAAGAACGTATACGTTCCTATCGGCACGAGGATCGCAGACGTAGTGGAATTCTGCGGCGGCTACAAGTAGGAGCCTCGCAAGATCATCATGGGCGGACCTATGATGGGAAGAGCCACCAAGTCAGATGAATCTCCTACTATGAAGAACACATCCGCTATCCTCTGCTTCGGCCAGGAGATGGCTGAAGTCAAGGAAGAGACTGCATGTCTCAACTGCCAGCGCTGCCACACAGCCTGCCCGTTCGGCCTGATGCCGAGCATCTTCGCAGACGCGTATGAGCGCAAGGATGTGGATACACTCAACAGATTCAAGGTCATGCAGTGCATGGAATGCGGCAGCTGTTCATACACCTGCCCGGCAAGACGTCCGCTCGCACTGACCAACAAACTCGCTAAGATGATGGTAAAGGAGGCATCGAACTAATATGGATAACAAGTTTCATACTAATTTGATCGTATCCTCCTCGCCGCACATCGTGACCGAGTCGGATACTACAAGGCTGATGGGGACAGTGCTTCTCGCACTTGCTCCGGCATGGGTCGCCAGCATCTATATCTTCGGGGTCAGAGCGCTCCTGCTGTCGGTCGTATGCGTAGCCGCAAGCGTGCTCTTCGAGTACATCTATAACGTTATCACTCACAAGAAACAGACCATCGGAGATCTCTCCGCCGCACTGACGGGACTGCTGATCGCGTTCAACGTACCGGCCAACTTCCCGTTATGGCAGGCTATCATCGGATGTCTGTTCGCTATCGTAGTCGTAAAGCAGCTCTTCGGAGGCATCGGAAGGAACTTCAGTAACCCGGCCATCACAGCCAGGATCTTCCTGTTCATTTCCTTCTCGGCCAACATGTCGACATGGCCTGTCACGAGACTGAGCAGCGCTGCTGATGCGGTGACCGGCCCTACTCCTCTCGCTCTCTACGCAGAGGGCAGCAAGGACCAGATCCCGGGACTCATGCAGCTCTTCCTCGGTTTCCACGGCGGTTCGACCGGAGAGGTCTGCGCGCTGGCTCTCCTGATCGGAGGCATCTATCTGATCGTCCGCAAGGTCATCAGCCCGATCATCCCATGCGCATTCATCGGCACGGTATTCGTATTCGGATTCATCGCCACGGGAAGCCTCTACTGGGCACTCTTCCATGTACTTTCCGGAGGACTGCTCCTCGGTGCATTCTTCATGGCGACCGACTATGTAACATCGCCGAAGCTGCCTCTCGGACAGCTGATATTCGGCATAGGCTGCGGCATCATCACGATGAGCATCAGGCTCTTCGGCTCGTATCCTGAAGGCGTGTCCTTCTCGATCCTGCTGATGAACCTCTGCACACCGCTGCTCAACAACCTGTCCTACAAGTTCTATCTGAAGGAGGGAGGTGCCAAGAATGGAAAATAAAAACAGCGCATTCAAGGAATTCATCTCGCCTATACTGGTGCTCGTGATCATCTGCTTCGCAGTAACATTCCTGCTGGCATTCACTTACGGCATCACCAAGCCGATCATAGATGAGAACACTGCCAAGGCAGCCAGTGAGGCCAGGATGGAGCTTCTCAAGGACGCAGACGGCTTCAGCGAAGCCGATGCTGAGCCATACGTGCTCGAAGAGGGCAAGGTATATGTCGTGGACACTTACACGGCTGACAACGGAGCCGGCATGGTAGTGACAGTAAAGACCAACTCCTACGGCGGACTTCTGACTGCAATGGTCGGCATCGACAAGACCGGAGCTGTCACGGGCGTCAAGGTCACAGATCACGCCGACACACCGGGCGTTGGAACCAAGGCACAGGACCCAAGCCATCTTGAGCAGTACAGAGGGCTCACAGAGCTCCTGAGCGATCAGGTCAAGATGGACGCTTCGGTCAATGAAGTGACAGGCGCATCCGTATCCTCGGGCGCTATCCACAAAGCTGTATACTGCGCACTCGAGCAGTACAAAGCGATGGGAGGTGTTAAGTAATGGAAAAGAAAAGTAAGCTCTCGATTCTTACTAACGGAATCATCAGGGAGAACCCGGTACTGGTCCTCCTGCTCGGAACTTGCCCGTTCCTCGCTACATCTTCATCACTGAT
>JAZUNV010000032.1:0-11583 GCA_045604305.1 Anaerovoracaceae bacterium
CTTGGCCTCCGACTTATTGACGGCAATAACCCGACCAACTTCCTTGAGATACTCGAGGGAATGTGGTGGAACATAGATCGACATCTCACTATCGACGGAACGAAGGCGAGCGCATACGCAACAGTGCTCGACTGCATACGCGACGGCGTGACGACCATATTCGACCACCACGCGAGCTTCTGCGAGATACCGGGATCGCTCTTTGCGATCAAGGACGTATGCGAGGAGCTGGGGATGCGCGCATGCCTCTGCTATGAGGTATCAGACAGAGACGGCGAGGAGAAGTCACTCCAGAGCATTAAGGAGAACGGCGAGTTCGCCCGCTGGGCCGCAAAGCAGGACAGCGACATGATCGCTGCGATGTTCGGCGGACACGCGCTCTTCACCATATCCGACAAGACCTTCGAGCGCATGGTAGAGGAGAACAACGGACTCACGGGCTTCCACATCCACGTTGCAGAGGGCATGAACGATGTATATGACTCACTCCGCAACTACGGATGCAGACCTGTGAACCGTCTGCTCAACCACGGCATACTCGGCGAGAAGACCATGCTCGGACACTGCATACACGTGAATCCGGCAGAGATGGATATCATCAAGGAGACCGGCACGATGGTGGTCAACAACCCTGAGTCCAACATGGGCAACGCGGTAGGCTGCTCACCTGTGCTCCAGATGATGGCCAAGGGTATCACCGTGGGAATGGGAACAGACGCATACACTCACGACATGCTCGAGAGTCTCAAGGTCTTCCTGATCATACAGCGCCACAACGCATGCCTGCCGAACGTGGCATGGATGGAGGCGATGCAGATGCTCTTCGACAACAACCGCAGGATAGCGGCCAAGTACTTCAAAAAGCCTCTGGGCATACTCAAGAAGGGCGCAGCTGCGGACGTCATCGTGATGGACTACAAGCCGTTCACACCGTTCTCGGATGAGAACATCGACGGCCACATGCTCTTCGGCATGATGGGCAAGAACTGCCGCACGACGATCATCAACGGCAAGGTCCTCTATAAGGATCGCGAGTTCGTAGGTATAGATGAAGATGCGATCAACGCATGGACCATGGAAGAGTCCAAAAAACTGTGGGGAGAACTCAACCACAGGACTTACTAAAGCGAGGAGGGAGAAAGTATGAGCGATATTATGACCCCTATGTCCTTTGGACAGCTTATGAAGTGGGTGCTTACGGAGTATAAGAAGGAAGGAAGCATCTTTGGCGAGAGCAGGATGCCTAAATTCGCTCCGGAAAGAGCACTTCCTATATTCAAGGAGAAGATCGAGTCTCCGTTCGGACCGGCAGCGGGACCTAACACACAGCTGGCTCAGAACATCATCGCATCGTATGTGACGGGAGCGAGATTCTTCGAGCTCAAGACAGTCCAGATCATGGACGGCAGGGAGCTGGCAGCCTGCGTGGCCAAGCCGTGCATCACTGCTCACGACGAGTGCTATAACTGCGAGTGGTCGACAGAACTCGAGGTAGGTCAGGCGTACGAGGAGTATGTCAAGGCGTGGATCATCTGCAAGGTGCTCTCGCGCGAGCTCGGTCTCGGAGCTGACGACGGCTTCGTCTTCAACATGTCGGTAGGCTATGACCTCGAGGGCATCAAGTCCGCCAAGGTCGACAGCTACATCGAGGGCATGAAGGACGCATCCGACAGGCCTGTGTTCAGGGATTCGATCGCATGGCTCAAGGACAATATCTCGCTCTTCGACAAGGTGGACGAGGCCTTCGTTGACAGCATCAGTCCTCAGGTATCCGCATCCATAACGGAGTCGACTCTGCACGGATGCCCGCCTGATGAGATCGAGCGCATCGCGACCTACCTCATCACAGAGAAGGGCCTCAATACATACATCAAGTGCAACCCTACACTGCTCGGATACGAAAAGGCAAGGGCACGCCTCGATGCCATGGGCTATGACTACATAGTATTCGACGACCATCACTTCCTCGAGGACCTGCAGTGGTCTGACGCGGTATCGATGTTCCACCGCCTCATCAAGCTGAGTGCGGAGCACGGCGTCGAGTTCGGCCTCAAGCTGAGCAATACATTCCCTGTGGATGTAGCAGCCGGAGAGCTTCCGAGTGAAGAGATGTACATGTCCGGCAGATCGCTCTACGTGCTCACCATCGAGATGGCGAGGATGATAAGCGAGGAATTCGGCGGCAAGCTCAGGATCTCCTACTCGGGCGGTGCTGACGCACACAAGATCAAGGAACTCTTCGATGCGGGCATCTGGCCGATCACCATGGCTACGACACTGCTCAAACCGGGCGGGTATGAGCGCATGGGACAGCTGGCTGAGATCCTCTCAGACGAGGATTACAAGGCGTTCTCAGGAGTCGATGTAGCCAAGGTTACTAAGATGTCCGAGGAGGCTCTGACGGATCCTTATTACATGAAGCCGGTTAAGCCTCTGCCTGGCAGAAAGATGCCGATGGGCATCCCGACCATATCCTGCTTCGAGTCGCCGTGCAGCTTCGGATGCCCGATCAATCAGGACATCCCTGAGTACCTGTCGGCGATGAACAAGGGCGCTGCAGAGGAAGCTCTTAAGATCATACTCAAGCGCAATGCCCTGCCATTCATCACGGGCACTATATGTCCGCATACATGTGCAAACATGTGCATGCGCAACCACTACGAGGAAGCCGTACATATCAGGGAAGTCAAGCTCCAGGCTGCTGATGCCGCATACGATAAGGTACTGGCCGGTCTCAAGCCGGAGACGGCGACAGGAGCCGCTGCGGGCAAGAAGGTCGCGGTAGTCGGTGCAGGTCCGGCGGGACTTGCATCCGCATTCTTCCTGTCGAGAGCGGGCGTTCCTGTTACGGTATTTGAGAAGACTGATAAAGCAGGCGGAGTCGTACGCCACATCATCCCGGAATTCAGGATCGATGACGGGGCTATCGACAGAGACGTCGAGTTCTGCAGCGCTTACGGAGCGGAGTTCAGGTTCGGTACTGAAGTCAAGAACCCTGCAGACCTCCTGAAGGACGGCTTCACCGACGTTATCGTTGCCATCGGAGCCTGGGCAGAGGGCCGCAAGAGCCTCGAGTACGGCGACGAGATGGATGCTCTCGAGTTCCTGTACACAGCAAAGAACGATCCTGCATCGCTCGATATCGGTAAGAACATCGTCATCATCGGCGGCGGCAACACAGCCATGGACGTGGCCCGCGCTGCCAAGAGAGTTGACGGCGTTGAGAACGTACGCCTCGTATACCGCAGGACGCGCAGATACATGCCGGCAGATGAGGATGAACTGGTCATGGCACTGGTGGACGGAGTCGAGTTCATGGAGCTCCTTGCACCTATCGGTGTCAAGGACGGCAAGCTCGAGTGCTCAGTCATGAAGCTCGGCGAGCCTGATGAATCAGGACGCAGGAGCCCTGTAGACACAGGCGAGCACACTTTCGTGGATGCTGACACTGTCATCGCAGCTGTAGGTGAGAGGATAGACACTGCTCTGTACAATGCCTGCGGAGCGAAGACGGATGAAAAGGGAATGCCTGATCTCGATGGGGATCTGCAGACAAGCGTTCCTCATATCTACGCAGCCGGAGACTGCAAGGCAGGCCCTGCTACAGTAGTAAAGGGCATCGCTGATGCTCAGAGAGTGTGCAACGCGATAGCAGGCATCACATTCTTCGACAACAGCCTAGAGGCTGCCACAGGCGCAGACGAGTACAAGGAGCGCCACGCGATCATCGATGAAAGCGAAACTGCCTGCGATGGTTCGAGATGCCTCGGCTGCCAGAAGATATGCGAGACCTGCGCAGAGGTATGTCCTAACAGAGCCAATATCGTGGTCAAGGTCGACGGGCTCGCTCAGCCTCAGATCGTACACATGGATCTGATGTGCAACGAGTGCGGCAACTGCGCGGTATTCTGTCCGTACAGCGGACGTCCTTACAAGGATAAGTTCACTGTATTCGCGACTGAGGCCGATTTCGCTGACAGCGAGAACGAGGGCTTCCTGCCTCTGGCTGACGGCAGGATCAAAGTGCGCTACGACAAGGCTGAATTCGAATGCGATCCGAAGAGCGGAGATGCGAAGCTGCCTGAAGACGTGCGCAAGCTGATCATGGCGGTCATCACAGACTACGGATACATGCTGGAGTTTTAGTTAATACCGATCAGTAAAGGAAAGGATCATATGAAAAGTCTGGAAGAAAAGATATTGCGTGAAGGGACTATATTGCCGGGCGGAGTACTCAAGGTGGGGAGCTTTCTCAACCAGAGGATAGACACAGTCTTCATGAAAGAGATGGGCGAGGAGATAGCGCGCCTCTACAAGGATGCAGGGGCGACGAAGATACTCACCATAGAATCATCAGGCATACCGATCGCGGTATCAGCAGGCTTTGCTATGGAACTTCCGGTCGTCTATGCCAAGAAGAACAAGACGTCCAATATCTCGGGCGACTGCTATTCGACGCAGGTCCATTCCTTTACGCACGGCAATAACAATAACGTACTCGTCACGAAGGAATACCTCACAGCTGACGACAAAGTGCTGATAATCGACGACTTCCTGGCTCACGGCAGCGCACTCAACGGTCTGATCGACATCTGCAAACAGGCCGGTGCTGACGTAGTCGGGTGCGCGGCAGCCATAGAGAAGGGATTCCAGATGGGCGGAGATGAACTCAGGAGCAGGGGCTACAGGATAGAGTCCCTCGCCATCATCGAAGAGATGACTGATACCGAGATAGTATTCAGAGAGCAATGATGTTTCTCTGACTGACTATTGTCCTGAGAAAAGCCCGCGTTACACAAAGCGATTTGTGCATCGCGGGCATTTTTATTTCTCTGATCGTCAAAGCAAATAAGATAAAGACCGGACAGCATCTGTCGTGCTATACTATCGGTGTAGTAAAACATATCGAAAGGGAGAGAAGATGAGCAAAGTATATATCACGGGGCACAGGAATCCGGATCTCGACAGCCTCTGCGCGGCGTCGGCCTACGCAAGGCTCAAGAACATGGTAGATCCTGAGAACGAGTACATCGCAGTGCACTGCAGCCCGGTATCGGACACGGTAAGGAAGCAGATGGAGGCGATGGAGCTTGAAGTGCCGAAATACAGGAAAGACGTCTATCCAAAAGTCAGGGACGTGATGATGTCGCCAAAGACACACATGCAGGCGGATGCGCCTATCTTTGATCTCATCAATACATACAGCACGGACAAGCCGTCCGTAGTGCCTATATACCGTGGCAAAGCCTTCGAAGGCCTGCTCAGCGTCGATGACATCACAGGATGGTTCCTGAGCGACAATAAGGAGGAGGAACGCGAATACGAGCTGACTGCTGAGAACATCATGAAGGTCATACCGGGCGAGCTCATCCACAAGGGCAGGAAGAGCGTGATCAAAGGCAAGATTCTCGTAGGAGCCGCTACCTTCGAGGCTTTCCGGAGCTTTGTGGATAAGGATAACGATTGCATAGTCGTGACGGGTTCTCATATGGAGCACGTGGAATACGCTGCGTCCAGACAGGTGCCTGCGATCATAATAACGGCTGACGGTGAGCTGCCGGATATAGACCTTTCGGGATACAAGGGATATGTGGTGACGACCACTCTCGGCACGGCAGAGGCCATCAGGCGTCTCAGGCTCGCAGAGCCGGTAGAAACCATGATGGAGATGGCGACCGAGACCATAGACATAGATGAGCTCTTTACGGAGGGCAGGAAGATATTCGCGAATTCGCACACCCGCGGACTTGCAGTGACTGAGAACGGCAGATTCAAGGGCTTCGTCACGAGACGCTGCTTCCTCGAGAGGCCGGTCAAAAATGTGATAATGGTGGATCATAACGAGCCTGCCCAGAGCATAGAGGGCATCGAGACGGCCGAAGTAGTCGAGATAATCGACCATCACAGGCTCGATTCGCTCTCCACTACGATGCCGATATTCATCGCTGCGGAGCCGCTTGGGAGCGTCAATACGATAATATATCAGCTCTACATGAGACACGGCGTGATGCCTGATCAGACCGCAGCGAGGACGATGCTCACCGGCATCATAGCCGACACCCTGATACTCAGAAGCCCGACCACTACGGCTCAGGACATCGCCGCAGTCGAGATGCTGGCCAGGCTTGCCAAGGTGGCGAGCGTCGAGGAGTTCGGGGAGAAGCTCTTCAGCATCACTGACAATCTGGCGATACAGGATCCGACGGAGATGATACTGTCCGATTTCAAGAAGTACGAGAACGGCGGTGTCAGGATGGGTATAGGCCAGTGCGAAGTCACGACGCTCGGCAATGTGGACGAGTACGCGGTGGCGTATCTGGAGGCTCTCGGGCAGGTCGCGTCCAGCCAGGGGCTGGACTGGGCGCTCTTAATGATAACCGACGTGCTCAGAGAGAAGAGCGTCCTGCTCGCTACTGACTACAGAGCGAGCCGCGACCTGCCGTACAGCAGGATACGAAAGGGGATATACAGCATGCCGGGAGTCATGAGCCGCAAGAAACAGCTGCTTCCGACCCTGCTCTCGGTCACGGCTCAATGATATCATGACTGAAGAACAGAAAGGGAGATGAGCCATTGAAGATAAAAAACAAAGATCTTGATTATGACAGCGTCATCTCACTTCCGAAGGAAAAGCATGTTTATCCCAAACGACCGGGGTTGTTTTTCCGCACGCTTCTTAAGATCGCAAGCTCATCGGATCTTAAAGCGACTGACTTTTCATATACTGCGAGCGGCATGGAACGCCTGGAAAGGGATGAACCGGCTCTCTTTCTAATGAATCATTCGAGCTTTATAGATCTCAAGATCGCAAGCACGATCCTGTATCCGCGGCCCTTTAATATAGTGTGCACATCGGACGGCTTTGTCGGCAAGGATGCTCTGATGAGGAATCTCGGCTGCATCCCGACAAAAAAGTTCATAACGGATATAACTCTTGTGCGCGACATGCTGTATGCAGTCGATACGCTTCATGATTCCATTCTGATGTATCCCGAGGCAAGCTATACCTTTGACGGAACAGCAACTCCGCTGCCTGAGGCAATGGGCAAGCTGGTGAAGCGGCTGAAGGTGCCGGTGGTAATGATCAGGACTGACGGAGCTTTTCTGCGCGACCCACTGTACAACATGCTGCAGCTACGTAAGGTGAAGGTCAGGGCTGAAATGAGTTATGTGCTTTCCCCGGAAGATATAGAAAGCATGAGCGCCACGGAGATCAATTCACTGCTGAAGGAACTCTTCACCTTCGATAATTACCGCAGTCAGCAGGAGCAGGGCATCAGAGTCACGGAAGACTTCCGCGCAGACGGCCTTAACCGAGTGCTGTATAAATGCCCGTCATGCGGTACTGAAGGGATGATGAATGGCAGCGGTGTACGTCTCAGCTGCGGATGCTGCGGCAAGAGCTGGGAACTTACGGAGACCGGATATCTCAGGGCGGACGATGGAGATGACATCTTCGACCATGTCCCTGACTGGTATGCATGGGAGCGTGAATGCGTTCGCGGCGAAATAGAAAAAGGAGCGTATCGACTCGACATACCTGTAAAGATAAGCATACTCAAGGATACAAAATGTCTTTATAATGTGGGTGAAGGCAGGCTGATCCATGATAATGAGGGCTTTCATCTGACAGGCTGCGATGGGAGGCTGGAGTATCATCATGCGCCGGAGAAGTCATACAGCCTGTATTCTGATTATTTCTGGTACGAGATCGGTGATATGATCTGCATCGGAGATGGCAACATGCTGTATTACTGCTTCCCTCAGGAGGGCGGGGACGTAGTTGCCAAAACGCGTCTTGCAGCAGAAGAACTGTATAAAAAAAGAAGGAGTAACTAGTTGCGGAGGATATCGATGAAAAACAGACAACACAAAATACTTGACCACACTATAGTCGGCTACTTTCTGCTCGCTGTATTTGCTTCTGTAATGGAGTCTCTGGGTGGATATGTAGACCAGCTGATCGGCAATGCTTTCCCTGATTATGCCGTTGATACTATGATCAACGGCGTGACGAATTACAGAGCCAGCGGAGTAGGGATCGCTGCCTCGGCACTCCTCGCCCTGCTGATATTCAAGCTCTGGTTCAAACCTGACTACGACGGATGCCTGCACAGATACGGGCTCAGGGAAGGCCTGCTGATGCTGCTGCCGTTCCTGATCTTTCACTGGGCGGGAAGCATAGTCAGCTGGGTGATGCTGGGCACCGGTCCGGTGTTCATCGCACTCCTGAGAGCCACCGCTCCGGGGTTCGGCGAAGAGGTCATGTTCCGCGGTCTGGGTATAGCAAACTTCATGAGAAAGATCGAATCGGAGAGCCAGATCAGGATCATCTTCTGGCTGTCCTCCATAGTGTTCGGCCTGATACATATATCGAATATCTTTGCGGGCGGAGATGTGTTCTCCGTGATCGTCCAGTCTGTATATGCCATAGGCGTGGGCATGCTCTTCGGAGCCGTATATCTGCGCACAGGCAATCTCTGGCCTACCATCCTGGGTCACTGGAGTGTCGACTTCATGGAGATGGTGAGAGTAGACCTGTCCGGAAGCGGCGGCGTCATGGTAGGCATGGGCGTCGGAGACTGGATAACCGTTGCTGCTGCGGCATTTGCGGGGTTCTGGGCGCTGCACCTGATGAAGCCGGAGCATAACGCTGAGATCATGGAGCTGTGGGCCGCGAAGTGGAACAAAAAAGAGAACGCTACAGATATAGATTTAAAGACAGGAGAAAAGTGAGATGAAAAAGAGAATTCTGGTACTTACGATCGCTATGCTGATGTCGGTGATGATGCTTGCGGGATGCGGCGGCTCAGGCGGTGAGACCGCTGAAGAAAGCGGCGGACAGGCTGAGACAGAGACTCAGACACAGGAACTCACAAAGGCTGAAGGTATCGGTGTGCATCACGCTGAGATCGAGGTCGCGGACTACGGGACCATCAAGCTTGAGCTTGACGGCGATGAGGCTCCTCTGACAGTTCAGAACTTCATGGACCTTGCAAACTCCGGATTCTATGACGGACTCACCTTCCACCGCATCATTGATGGATTCATGATCCAGGGAGGTGATCCTAACGGCGACGGCACGGGAGGCTCTGAGAAGAACATAAAGGGTGAGTTTGCGGCTAACGGTATCGAGAACAACATCTCTCACAAGAAAGGCGTTATCTCGATGGCGCGCGCTCAGGATCCGGACAGCGGAAGCTCGCAGTTCTTCATCGTGGTAGCAGACAGTGAATTCCTAGACGGTCAGTATGCTGCATTCGGCCACGTGACAGAGGGGCAGGAGATCGCTGACAAGATCGCTGCTGATGCAAAGCCGACCGACGACAACGGCACTATACCACCTGAAAACCAGCCGGTGATAACAGCCGTGCGCATAATCGACTAGCAGATAATACAAAAGTTCCTGCCGGATATCCGACAGGAACTTTTTTGGTGCGCCCACAGGGGCTCGAACCCCGAACCTTCGCATTCGTAGTGCGACACTCTATCCAATTGAGCTATAGGCGCATATTGTCTCAGCGACTTTGCAATGATACATCTAAAAAAGATAAAAGTCAATGAAAACTCAGAAATGAATTGAAGAAACCGGGAAACATCCGACGAAAGCAAAGAGCCGGCGTGATGCCGGCTCATGAGTTTTACCTTGATCTTTGCGATCCGCACGGAATGAACTATGCGAACTGTATGAACTATACAGCGAATCCCTTTGTCATCTGATCGTCAGGATCCATGAACCACTTGGCCTCTCCGCAGAGGTAAGCAGCGCCTGTTACCTGAGGAATGATAGTGTCGAACTCGCCGACCTTAGGACCGAGCTCAGCGACTGTTCCGATGAATCTGGTGTTGATGAATGATTTGTAAACGAAGCATTCACCTACGCCGAGATGACCGTTCTTGTAGAGCCAGGACAGCTTAGCTGAAGTACCTGTGCCGCATGGGGATCTGTCGATCTGCGGATCGTGAGCCTCGCCGAATACCAGCTGGTTCTTGAGAGCGAACTTAGCCTCAGGGCAGAACTTCTTGTCGTCTGCAGTAAGCTCGTCGTCGCAGTAGTTCTCGATGAGGTCTACGCTTGTGATGTCGAGCTCTGGGTGCTGGATCTCGAACTTCTTGTTGATCTCCTGGAGAGCGAAGCTCGACCACTCTGTGAGGAACTTGGTGTGCTCAGGAGTGACCTTGAAGCCGAAGTTCTTCTCTGTGTCTACAAGTGCGAAGAAGGAACCGCCGAAGCAGATGTCGAATACGACCTTCTTGCCCTGATACTCGAGCTCGCAGTTCTCCTTGTAAACGAATGCAGGAACGTTTGTCAGCTTGACGCCTGTGACCTTGCCGTTCTTGCATGTGCAGTCAAGTGTGATGAGTCCTGCCGGAGCCTCGATGATGACCTGTGTCATAGGCTCCTTCATCTCCATGAGGCCTGCCTCGAGGATAACTGTAGCAGCTCCGATAGAGCAGTGGCCGCA
This sequence comes from Anaerovoracaceae bacterium, assembly GCA_045604305.1. Taxonomy (GTDB): domain Bacteria; phylum Bacillota; class Clostridia; order Peptostreptococcales; family Anaerovoracaceae; genus Crickella. The sequence continues at coordinate 10,467 of JAZUNV010000032.1, forward strand.
CATGTTGAGGTAGCCGCCGCCGTCCATGAAGAAGATACCGAAGTCAGCCTCAGGGTTGATTGGCTCGCAGAGGATAGCGCCGAACATGTCGTGGTGACCGCGCGGCTCATACATGAGCATTGTCCTGAGGTAGTCGTAATGCTCCTCGAGATAATGCTTCTTTTCGATCATTGTGTTACCCGGGAGTTCCGGGCAGTCAAGAGCGACTCTGCAGTACTCGCCCTCAGTGTGAGCCTCGACCGTCCTGATGACTTCCTTGTCGTAAAGACCATAGTTGATCTTGGCTTCGAGTTTCTTTGCCATAGGTAATTACCTCCTAAAATCATGTGTTAAACAGGTGTATCTGTTACACGGAGAATCGATATAATCTCCACGGTTATGATAACGCATTTTCTGAAAGCAAGTCAACGAATAAAGCGTCTGTTTGCATCAGCTTTTCTGACAGAATGGGTAAGTGATACTTAATGCCTTGTTGAGTAATCTTTTATGTCGTGTGTTATAGAAAATTCGGCATGCGAAGCGATCGTAAATTTATAGCTTTAGCTGTGGATATAGCTTGAAAAACAGCCTTGATTAATGATAATATCTTGATGGGCATAAAGGCGTTTTTTGTGTGCCTTTTAGATAAGCTAAACGACCCAATAATGCACGTTTCATATTAAGGAGATAAGTGTTATGGAAAACATTCAGATGCTGCTCAAGCAGGGAGCGGTAGGTAAGCCTTGTGAGGCTATCGTTAAGAAGGGTGACAAGGTCAAGAGAGGACAGCTCATCGCTACTCCGACCGGACTCGGCGCTAACGTTCACTCCAGCGTATCAGGTGAGGTCATTGATGTCACTGAGGACAGGATCATCATCAAACCGAACGCTAAACAGCCAAAGACTTTTGAGAAGATCAAGAAGGGTTCCAACCTCGAGATGATCAAGGAAGCAGGAATCATCGGCCAGGGCGGCGCAGGATTCCCGACTTTTATCAAGATCTATAACGGCAAGGACGATAAGCCTGTGCTCGATCACGGCTACATCCTCGTGAACGCTTCCGAGTGCGAGCCTGGACTGGCTCATAACATCGCACAGATCGATGAGGATCCGGCTGCACTGCTCAGAGGTATCCACT
>JAZUNV010000033.1:0-11449 GCA_045604305.1 Anaerovoracaceae bacterium
TATTGATTTACACTTAAAACTGACCCGGGATTAACGTTTAAAACTGACCCACCCCTTCGGGCAGCAGACAGCAAGATCCTATCGGCCAGAAGATATAGCACCTTGACAATTTAACACTGTGAATTGACCCACCTCTTAAGAGTCAGATAGAATCCTTTCCGCACCTAAAACGGAAAGGAGGACAGAAAAGAGGTGAAGAATTTGGAAGACTGGGCAGCAGTCCACAGAGTCTACAAGCAGACAGAATCCATTCGAGGAACTGCTAAGATCCTTGGAATATCCAGAAATACTGTGAAGAGACTTCTCGAAATGGAAGCCGAGCCGGTCTACTGCAGATCGTATTATCCGTCGAAGATCGATCCATACAAAGAGCAGATCATCGAATGGAGATGCGAAGGTCTGATCCCAACGAGGATATTCAGAGATCTCAAGAAGATCGGGTATACAGGGAGCATAAGTCCTGTGTATCGGTTCATCCATCGGATCGATGAAGACATTGGGACAGACGGTATAAGCAGTAAGGCTACAGCGCGGGTGGAGACACCACCGGGCGATCAGGCACAGTTCGACTGGTCTGAGTATCTCGTCCCAATAGGCGGGATATATATGACAGTCTATTGCTTCTCGATGATCCTGGCGGCGTCGCGGAAGAAAGCAATATGCTTTTCTCTCAGAGAGGACGCAGATGCGATCTATGAAGCTATACAGGAACTGTTCGAAGATCTTGGCGGTGTGACGCTGGAGCTACTTATCGACAATCCAAAAGCTCTGGTCATCGAGAATGATCCTAAGACAGAGGAGGAGATCAAATACAATCCTCACGCAATGCTGCTGGCAAAGCACATGGGCTTCGAGCTGAATGCGTGTCCTTACTATTGGCCACGAAAAAAAGGCAAAATCGAGAAACCTTTTTCGTACATAGAAGAACAGTTCATCAAAGGGAATGAATTCGCATCCATGGAGGATCTGAATCGGCGCGGCAAGGAATTCATATACGAGTGGTGCAACGAGAAGCATACAACAACAAAACGCATACCGAATCTGCACTACCTGCAGGATGAAAGGCATATGCTGCAGCCGTTACCGAAGAAAAGGTTCAAGATTAAAGAGCCGGTCAAACGGATCATCAGTCCTGACAGCATGATCAACATCAACGCTAACAAATACAGCGTGCCGGTCAAGTATGCGACTAAGAGGATGTACTTCCGGATAGTCTATGGATTCAGGATCGAGATCTACGAAAAGAAAGATGCTGCGAAACCTGTCCTAACGTTCGAAGAAAGATCAGGCAAGAATGGCATCTACAGGAAAGATGAGCATTATGAGGCTATCGCTAAAAAGGTCAGCACTTCTATCCCTCAGATCAAGAGAGATTTTACTGCACGGTTCACAAACGGGAAACGCTACCTTGATGCCGCAGCTAAAAAGTTCGATCAGCCGACACACTATGCCAGGAAGATCATGGAGCTACAGGATCTTTATGACGATGAGACTCTCGACAGGTTCATCGGCAAAGCGGTCGAGCAGGACATGATGGACATCAAGTCCTTCAAGGCTCTGCTGAAGGAATACAACAGCAGGGACAGACCTGAGGAGATTGCATCATCAGCCCCGGACACAGAATATGAAAGCGGCGGGCTGATCAGAGATATGAGCTATTACGAAGAGATCTATGGAGGCGCAAATGGAACGAGAGCAGTATGAAAAAGACATGGACTATCTGATCGGTAAGATGAAGCAGTTCAAGCTTGTGGATATGAGAGAGAATCTTCCGGATCTGCTGGCCGAAGCCGAGGACAGTTCTATGAGTTATCTTGAGTTCCTGCTGCTGCTTTTCAGGACTGAGGAGCAGGGCAAACTTCAGAGAAAGCATGAAAGGCTCATTGATGAAGCAGGATTCGATGCGGTCAAGGAGCTTGAAGACATCGACTACGGATTCAATCCCTCGCTTGATCAGAGCAGGATCACATCGCTTGGCAGACTTGGATTTCTGGACGCTAAGGAGAACGTGATCATCATCGGGCCGCCGGGAGTCGGCAAAAGCATGATCGCTACAGGGATAGGACGCAAGGCCTGCATCGCGGGTGAAAAGGTGCTTTTCGCTAATGCCAAAGAGTTTGTGGACAGACTTTACAAAGACATGGCATCGGGCGAGCTGATGACAACGCTGACAGAACTGGACAAATACAGACTGCTGATCATCGATGAGCTGTCGTATTTGAAGATGGACAGAGAAAGAGAGAGCCTTTTCTTCCAGGTGATTCGAAGACGGTACGAAAAGAGCTCCCTCATAATAACCACCAATCTGCCCATAGGCAGATGGGATGAGCTGTTCACAGGCAAGCTTGCAGCAACAGCCATACTAGACAGGCTGCTGCATCACAGCCACGTCATCAGTATAGCGGGAGACAGCTACCGTGTCAAAGGTCCGAAAACAGGCAGTGTTAATTGAAAGAGGTGTACATAAATGGAATATACAGAAGAAAAGATCCTGAGTGAAGAAATGGATCAGCTTAAAGCTGAGGTGCAGGAGACATTCTGGAGAGAATACGAAGAATATATAGCCGTCACGCCCATGAGCCGCTATGAGCGCAGGCTCCTTAGAGACTGGGTAGGCAGCTGCCACAGCGTATACCACGATCCGGGCTCAAAGTATCTGCCGGACAGATGCTATGAGATACCCTTTCTGGATGCATACCGGGAGGACAGAGAGATCGCCAGGGCGACACGCGGCATGAGCGACGATGAAAGGTTTGAGTACATAAACAGGGAATATCTTGGCTGGGAGCCGTTTTCGGAGGAAGAACTACGTGTCTCTGAGGCCGGGCAGAATACGCCGCAGTTCATCAGAGACCGCGTGAGGCTGATGAAGAGAGATATGATCCATCTTTGGGAATTCATCTGTCAGGAGGGTCTTACAGACGAAGCAAGAGAATACGTGAAAGAGCATAGATCAGAGGAAGCGGTCTTTGAATGGTGCCTGCTTGATGAGGTGATGTGAAATGTATAAAGTACCAAAGACAGATTATCCGGTGATCGCCGAAATGTTTAACCGTGACGGACGTGATGCGACTTATGAGCACATACGAGATCAATACGGCATGAACTGCCCTGACAGGCTGATCGCCAAGCTGAAGAAAGAGCCGGGATTTACATTCGATAAAAACACGAAGAAGTTTACCCGTACGGGATCGGAAGATGCAGATCAGCTTTTCATGAGTCTGGATGAGCTATGCTCTCCGATGGTGACTACACATTCAACCGATGAAGTATACGACTCGGCGTCTGCAGCGAAAGAGGCAATGGACAAGCTTGTGAGATCTCTGATCAGCGACCGGCTGCTCGAGCTGAGCAAATACGTCTCATTAGACACCATGACAAGAACGATCATGGTTGACAGAAGCTCGATGGCTTCTGATGGATACAAGGTGCTGATCCACTGAATATGGTGGGTCAAAACACAGTGTTAAGATAAGGATTTACAAACTGAACTGACCCGCCTGAATGGCGGCTATACCGACAGCTCAGGTGGGTCAGATTTAAACGTAAAAGTGGATCAATTTTACTTGACAATCAACACTATATCCTCTTTTTTATAGTACAATTATACGGATACTATCGATGTGGATAGTGACAACTGATCTGTGAATGATCAATACAGCCCGGGAGAAAGCTATGAGTAAAGTATCAATGAAAAAGAGAACGACCAATAATATCCTCGTGCTCATGACGATCGTGATCACATTTATGATCGTCATGGCCTTCAGCATCACTGCCAATGCAGAGTATGCGAAGTGGGAGGAGCTGGCAGATGACTATACCGGCAAGACTGTGATACTGCAGTCCAACGACGTGCACGGTGCTCTGGAAGGCTACCAGTATATCGCGGGGCTGAAGGCTGAGCTGGAGAGGAGAAACGCGAAAGTCATCCTCGTGGACAGCGGTGACTATATGCAGGGCTCGATCTACGTTGCTGAGGATAAAGGCGCTGCCGCCATATCTCTTATGAAGGACTGCGGATACGATCTCATCACCATCGGCAATCACGAATTCGACTATGGAACGGATATGCTCATGCAGGATCTGAATGGACTTGACGCTGATAAAACCCGGATCCTCTGCTCCAACCTCATAAAGAATGAAGGCCCGGAGGCGGGTCAGCCCGCTTTTCAGGAGAACTGCGTTTACAGCGTCAGCGATAGCCTGAAAATAGGATTCTACGGAGTTCTGAGCGATTCGACTCAGACGAGCTGCATGCCGGGGAATATCACGGGCATGGAGTTTCAGGAAAAGCAGGCCATGTATGACAGCCTCAACAGCGGGATCGACGGTATGGAGGCGCAGGGTGCAGACGTGATCATAGGTATCGCGCACTTCGGAGTGGATAAGCTGGGCACCGCCGATACATCGATGGAACTCTATGCAGGGACGAAGGACAGCATAGGACCGGGGAAAACCGGGCTGACTGAAGAAGAGATCGCCGGAAAGTACCTGATCCTGGACGGGCATTCCCATACAGTCATGACCGTGGGCAGAGGCGGCGAGCCTATCATGTCGACGGGCACGAAGTTCATGAATGTCGGTGTCGTGGTAATAGATAACAAAGCCGAAAGTATCGAGGATCATTTCCTGTACAGGCTGAGGGAGACGGATGATCCGAGCGCGCCTTACAGGGCAGGCCTTCCGTCAGACGAGGGGGTCAGGACCAAAGCCGAAGATATCATTGCGGCGGTAGATAAAAAGTATGCTGAAGTGATCGCAAATTCAGAGGTCGATCTCAACGGCAATAAGACTATGGTGATCCTGGATGACGGTACCATCATCAGGGGCAACAGAGACGGAGAGACCAATCTCGGTGATCTGGGCACCGATGCTCTGATGTGGTACGTGATGAAAAAGGATACAAGTGCGCAGCTGGATCTCGATAATACGGTCGCACTAATTAATGGAGGGGCCCTTAGAGCGGGAATACCAAAAGGGGATGTAAGCAGAGAGAAAGTGCTGGAGGTCATGCCTTTCGGCAATACTATATGCGTAGTCAGCATCAGAGGAGACAAGCTGCTGGAGGCACTGGAGGCATCGACTTTTGCTGCACCGAATCAGCAGGGAGGATTCCCGCAGGTGTGCAATATGGAGATATGCCTTGATGAGTCGGCAGACTACATTGCCAATGACGAACCGTATCCGGACTCGACATATTACGGGCCGAAGAGGATCAACAGGATCAAGAGCGTAAAGATCCACGGGCAGGAGCTGGATCCCGGGAAGACGTATAATGTGGTGACCAACAACTTCGTTGCGGGCGGAGGCGACACGTACTACGCATTCACCGAAGCCGATGTGATCGATACCGGCATCAGCGATGAGAGCGTGATCGAACAGTTCATAAGGGATCCAAAAGGGTTGAATGGGATCATCCCGGCAGATCCATACGCAGCACTTCAGGACAGGATAGAGATCGTGCACGATGCGGCTGATGTCCGCCAGGATGTGGAGGACTCGATAAAAGGCGCCTCAAAGATACGGGCTGCCGACTATAAGGCGGAGAGCTACAGGAAGTTCAGCGAAGCCGTCGCAGCGGCTCAGGCGCTGCTCGATAGCGGGACTGCGTCGACTGCGGATCTTAAGGAAGCCCGCCGCGGTATTATAACGGCGTGGGCTTCGCTCGAACTGAAGGACCTTCAGACGATGAAGGTCACTACATCAAAGAAGAAGGTCAGGAGATCGGCTGTACGCAAAAAGGCCAGGACGGTCAAAGCTATAAGAGTCAGCGATGCTAAGGGCACGGTCTCTTACAGGAAGCTGTCAGGCAGCAGGCGGCTGACGATCAATAAGACCAGCGGTAAGATCAAAGTAAAGAAGGGTACCCGCAAGGGCACTTACAGGATCAAGGTAAAGGTAAGCGCGTCGGGCGACGACAATTTCGCTTCAGGCTCGAAGACCGTTACTGTCAGGGTAAAAGTCAGGTAGAGCTGCCCACCGAGACCGCAGATCTGCTGAGATACTATATAAGGTGTGTATGCCGAAAAGCCGTCTCTTGGAGGCGGCTTTTTTGGTATAATTATTATGTATATTTTCAAAAATACGGGGGGATGCAATGAACTCGTATTATGCAGCCAAGAAAGGTAAAGGTCAAATAGAAGTTAGGAACGAGTACGGGCTGTAGCCCGGGGACAGAGTCAGGCAGGAAGCAGCGATGGAAACGGAATACATTCAGAACATATGGCGGATAATGGAGACACTCCGCGAGGCCTCACAGCTCGAGGAAGCTCTTTCGGGCGCGCTCGATATCATGTGCGAGGCTACCGGAAGCGAAAAAGGGACCATATGGATGATGGACGATCAGAGCGGCAGGCTCATAGCCATCATCACATCGGGAACTCACGCTGCGTTAGGAGAGAGCGCCTTGCCCGGCGAGGGCGTGGTCGGCCAGGTCGCGGAATCCGGGAAGTCGGTGAGGCTGTCGCCTGCAGAAGTCAACAACATCAGGACGGCAGGGTCTGACAGCCCGGCGATGACGGGCATAGGACTGATGTGCATACCTATCAGCACACCGAAACACAGTCTGGGCTGCATGCTGCTCACCGACACTGACGGATCGGGCTATGACGAAGAGGACCAGAGGCTGTGCGAGAACGGCTGCGCCATACTGGCTCTGGATATAGAGGACAAGGGCTTCAGATTCAGGCCTTTCGAGGAGCGGGAGGCCATAGTCTCCGCCCGCGGGATAATCAAGGAGTTCAAGAGCGGCGAGGAGATGCACCGCATACTCAAGGGCGTTGACCTTGAGGTGTATCCGGGCGAACTTGTCGTGGTCCTCGGAGAGAGCGGCTGCGGCAAGAGCACCCTGCTCAACATAATCGGCGGTATGGACAGGATGACCGAAGGGCAGCTCATCGTGGACGGACATGACATGTCGGATCCGACCGAGGACGAGCTCACCGAGTACAGGAGAGAGTACGTCGGCTTCATATTCCAGTCATACAATCTGATGCCTAATCTCACGGCTTATGAGAATATTGAGTTTATAGGTGAGATCAGCAGGAACCCGATGGATTCGATGGAAGTCCTGAGGCTGGTGGGCCTCGAGGACAAGGCGGAGAACCTGCCGTCAGCGCTGAGCGGAGGCCAGATGCAGAGGATATCGATAGGAAGAGCCCTGGTGAAGGGTCCGAAGATCATCCTCGCCGACGAGCCTACTGCGGCCCTCGATTACGAGACTTCCATCATGGTGCTCAAGGTCATCGAAGAGATCGTAAAGGCTAACAGGACGACAGTGCTGATGGTAACGCACAACCCTGAGATAGCGAAGATGGCCAACAGAGTCATCAAGCTCAGGGATGGCCGGATCTCGAGCATGCGTGTCAATCTGCATCCGCTGAAGGCGACAGATCTGGTGTGGTAGAGCGTTGCTTATGAAAAAGACCCAGCGAAAAGACGCGGCAAGGAATATAAAGAAGCGCCTGGTGTCATACCTGTCGGTGTGTCTCGTTGTCGCGCTCGGTCTCGGCGGCGTATTCATGACGAGCTATATGGGCGCGGGTCTCAGCGAGAAGACTGCGGAGTTTTACGATGAGCATAATTTCTGGAACTTCGAGCTGGCCTCGTCACTGGGTATAAGCGAGAGCAATCTGGACAAGATAAAGTCCGCTGAAGGGGTCAAAGATGCGGAGGGGATCATAGACGCGGAAGGCTCCGTCAGCTTCGGCAGCCAGAAGAGGAACGCAGCCATCTTCTCCCTCACAGAACGCATCAGCGTGCCTGATATTAAGAAAGGCCGTATGCCGGAGGGCACGGACGAGTGCCTGATAGGCGAGGATTTCGCTGAGGTCGAAGGACTCAAACCGGGCGACAGGATCAGTCTGTCCCTCACGGGCCTGAATTCCTCGAAGCAGGAGATGATGGGCGGAAACGAAGATAAAGAGGGCGGGGATGAAGAGGCCTCTTCAGACCTTAGCGATCTTGGCGACGGGAGCGAGGACTTCGATATCAGCTTCGGCAGAGAGGATGCCGCCGACAAGCCTGCCCTTCTCTCGACGGAATTCACCGTTACAGGACTCATGCGCCATCCGGACTACCTCAGACGCAAGACGGTCAACACGGTTGCGCTGCCGCTTGAAGCTTTCAATAAGGAAGTGACGGAGGGCCTGTACACGAGGGCCTATGTCAGGACTGAGGACCCGGATGATGTCAGCATCCTTTCCGATGAGTACTTCGAGAAAGCCGATCCTCAGAGGAAGAAGCTGGTGGCTCTCTCGGAGGAGCTCGCCGACGACAGAGCCCGGGAGGTCAGGGACGAGGCCAATGCGTATATAGACGAGGAATGGGAAAAAGCCCAGGCTAAGCTCGATGATGCGGAGGACGAGATCGCGTCGGGAGAGGCGCTGCTTAACTCAAAGCTCGCGGAGGGCCGCAGCAAGCTCAAAAGTGCTGAGAAGCTGCTGGACAAGACGGTAGCCGAGTACAACAGGAAGTTAAAGAACGGGGATATCACCGTTCCGGAATACAAGAAGACTATAAAGCAGCTCGAAAAGGAGCTGGAGGAGGCGAAGGCTGCGCTTTCCGAGGCGCAGAAGCTGTTCGCAAACGAGTTCGTGTGGCTCAGAGATTTTCTCGATGAAGCGATACCGCTCCTTGAGGAGCTCGAGAAGTTACAGGAGGAAGCCCCGACATATGGAGTCGAGAAGATCATCGCGCAGTTCCTGCTCGAACATCAGGAGGAGATACTCGATTTCCACAAGCGGTTCTACGGAGAAGAGCTGGAAAGGGTAAAGAGGGTACTGGATATCGTCAAAAAGTATACCGGTCAGGATATGCACAGGTATGCAGAGGAACTGGCGAATCTCAATACCCAGGAGCTGATAGATGCATCGTATAAGGTCCTCGATGACGAAAACTATCCGAACTATCACTACACCAGCGCGATGCTCAAAACGCTGAGAAATGCCATCGATGCCATCGACCAGGCGCAGGCGGCTCTGGCCAATGCGCAGAAGAGGATCAGGGAGGCTGAGAAGAAGCTCGCCGAGGGAAAGAAGAAGGCCCAGAAGTTGATCGATGCCAAGGAAGCTGAGGGCAGGAAGAAGATCAAAGAGGGCTGGAACAAATACTATTCCGAGAAAACCAAATACGGGAAGAAGCTGGAGGAGGCAAAGGCCCTGCTCGCAGATAACGAGGAGAAGGCCCGGGACAAGCTGGCGGAGGCCAGGGAGTCCGTAAAGGATATCAGCTGCCGCTGGATAGTCCTGGATCGCATGGGCAACGCCGGCTTCGTGGACATGAAGACCAATCTCGATGCCATAGATGACATCGGCCTGGTCTTCGGGATGCTGTTTGCGATAATCACGGCCATCGTATGCTTCTCGACGCTTGTGATAATCATCGACGAGCAGAAGACACTGGTCGGCACGGTTAAGGCCTTCGGCTTCTACAAGAGAGAGATACTCGCCAAGTACCTCGTTTTCGGCATATCGGCGGCCGTGGCGGGAAGCATACTGGCGGCTCTGGGGGCAGTCGGCCTCTCGGGCATAATGCAGAAGGTGCTCGCCGCTTCGGGCATGTACGCGATAGAACCTGCCGGGATCACCATAACGCCGGTCCCGACCATACTGTTCTCACTGCTGATAATCTCAGTCACGGTGGCGGCGACGGTGATCGCATGCGGCGATATACTGAGGAGCCCGGCTTCGATGCTGATGAACGGAGCGGTCCTCAGGAGAGAGAAGAAGAACAAGCCTAAGAAGAAAAAGATAAGGAAAGGCGGATCGCTCTACTCTAGGCTCATCATCCGCAACATGGCTCAGGACAAGGCGCGCGTGATCGTCACCATAGCCATCATAGCCTTCAGCTGCCTGCTGATGGGCATAGGCATCTCGATGAAGTTCGCCTACAGCGGCATGCTGGAGAAGCAGGTGAGCGATGTCAACAGATTCGATGTGCGCATGGATATGAACGAGGAAGTCACGGACGAGGATGAGGCCGCACTGGTTAAAGTGCTCGAGGGGAAAGGCGCAGCCTATCTGCCGGCGACCAGCGAGAACCTGCTTTACAGAAGCGGCGACGGCCTTGACGCCCTCCAGCTCATATGTGCGGATTCGGAGAAGATAGGCGAATTCTACGGCATCACCGATCCGGAGACGGGCGCCGAGATAAGCCCTCCGGACAGCGGCCTGCTGATACAGAAGCGCATGCACGAGAGCTATGGTCTTGACGTGGGCGATCGCCTGACCGTGCTCGACAGCTCGCTCGTCGAACACGAGGCAGAGATTAAAGGCTACTTCACCAACTATGCCGGAAGAGCGGTCATAGCCTCGCCTGCAGCGTACAGTCAGATATTCGCTAAGGACAGCGAGACCAACTGTTATTTCATAAGGCTGAGCGGAGCGGACAAGTCGGAGCTCGAGGAAGCGCTGCTCGCGGTGAGCGACAATATCTCGTTCGAAGAGGATGACGAATTCATGGTCAGATACGAGGCCGGGACGAAGCTCTACAACCTGCTCGTCCTGATCACGACGCTGATATCGATATTCATATCCTTCATGATACTGACCAACCTGGCCAATATCTACCTGAACCGCAAGAAGACCGAGCTGACGGTAATGAGGATCAACGGCTTCAGGGTCAGTGAGACGAAGGCCTATCTGTCGAGGGAAGCGATATTCACGACCGTGGCCGGCCTGGTACTGGGTGTGGCGATCGGTGCCCTTCTGACACCTCAGCTGATAAGGACGATACAGCAGCCGGATACCGAGTTCATCAAGTCGTTCAGCGTGATCGCGTGGTCGGTATCGGCCGGGCTCGAGGGCCTCTTCTCGCTCGTGATCAACAGCCTGGTATTCAGAAAGGTGAAGTATCTCAACCTGCGTGACATAGCATAAAAAGATCCAAAAAAGGCTTGAAATGGCGTATTTCGGGTGATATAGTATACGAGCTGTCTGCGGACGGCGGAAACGTTTCATTAAATTATTAGAAAGAGGTACCAGCATGAAGGAAGGAATCCATCCTGATTATAAGGAATGTAAAGTTACTTGCGCATGCGGGAATACATTCACCACTCTGTCCAACAAGGAAGAGATGAGAGTAGACATCTGCTCAGAATGCCACCCGTTCTTTACAGGCCAGCAGAAGTTTGCTAACAGAGGTGGTCGTGTAGAGAAGTTCAAGAACAAGTACGGACTTTAATCGAAAGAACAAGCAATGGAGCCGAAGCAAATGCTTCGGCTTTTTGCTGAAAAGAGCCCGTATATATGATAGAATTCCTTAGGGAAGTACCGCATTTTCCGCCCAAAAAATACGCAGTTGCGGGAAAGTAACTGCGGGAAATGTGGTTCTTCCGAATTGTACTGAATCGACTGGGGAGAATATGGAGAACGAACCAGTCAAAGAACCTTGAAATAACTATCATATTTGCATTGAAGGATCACCTTTTGGACAGGCAGACAGGCTTACG
>JAZUNV010000034.1:0-10468 GCA_045604305.1 Anaerovoracaceae bacterium
CAAGCGGTCTTAGGAAGACAAGCAACTATTGCAACTCCTTGGCTCACAGAACGACATGGCTACGATCCGACTTTCTCGAGCTCCTTCATGAGGTTGACCTTGTTCTGGAGCCTGCCTGCAGTGTCGCAGATCAGCACGTCCACGTTATTGGCCTTGGCCGACTGTATCGCGTCGTAGATGACAGCAGTCGGATCCGTGCCTTCCTCGTGACGGATCACCCTTACGCCGACTCTTTCGCCCCAGAGCTCGAGCTGCTCGGCCGCTGCCGCACGGAAGGTGTCAGCCGCTGCCAGCATCACGTTCTTGCCCTGATTCTTATACATGTGGGCGAGCTTGGCGATAGTAGTCGTCTTGCCTCCGCCGTTTATTCCTATCATCAATATGATGAGCGGATACTCATCAGTCATCAGATTGCGCTCGCCCTTGTCCATGATCTCCTCGACTATGCGGGACAGCTCCTTGCGGATCTCGCGCTCTCTGGTGATGTACTTGTAGTTGATCGCCTTGTTGAGTTCATCGATTATCTTGTCAGCAGTCTCGATCCCGACATCGGCCATGACAAGGGATTCCTCGAGCTGCTCGAGGAACTCCGGACCAAGCTCCGGGTTGTCGTATACGGCCATCGTGATGGAGTCGATGAACTTACGAAACGCATTTTTCTTTTCGAATAGTGCCATTATTTGGTCTCCGTTCTGTAATAACTGAATTGTTGCATGGAAGTGGGTGTTGCACCCGCTGCCCGTGTTGGATTGTAGCCGGATCTCGGTTTTCTCCGTTTTGGATACAGTTTCAGGTCCGATCCGGTCGTCAAATTGTAGCCGGATCCCGATTATCTCCGTTTTGGATACAATTTCATATCCGATCCAGCCGGCAAATTGTAGCCGGATTCCAGATCTTTCAGTTTCGGCTACAATTCTTATTCCAGTCCCTCTGCGTCGAATTCGTCTCCCAGCTTGAGCGACAGCATGCGTGAGATGCCCTGCTCAGGCATCGTTACTCCGTACAGCACGTCGGCATGCTCCATTGTCGCCTTCTGGTGAGTGATCAGCGCGAACTGTATATTGTCGAAATTCTTGAGGTAATCCGAGAACCTCTCGATATTGACCTCGTCGAGCGCAGCCTCTACCTCGTCGAGTATGACGAATGGCGTCGGCTTCGCCTTGAGAACCGCGAACATCAGAGCGATCGCAGTCAGCGTCTTCTCGCCGCCTGAGAGCAGATTGATGTTCTTGAGCTTCTTGCCCGGCGGCTGAGCCGTTATCTCGATGCCGGACTCAAGAGGCTTCGACTCGTCCTCGAGCCTCAGCTCCGCATAGCCTCCCCCGAAGAGCTCCTTGAAGGATTCCTCGAAGTTGACCACGACCCTGTCGAAGTTCTCCTTGAACTTCGTCCTGATGGTCTTGTCCATGTTGGAGATGATCTCATTGAGCTCATCCATGGCCTTTGTGAGGTCGGCCTCCTGAGCGGTCATGAATTCGTATCTCTTGTTGACCGCCTTGTACTCTTCGATGGCTCCGATGTTGACATCACCCAGCTCGGCGAGCCTGAGCCTGATCTCTCTCGACTCCCTGTTGCCTGCGGTGATCGCGAAGTTCTCGTCTCTCATGTCGAGAGCCTCGGCGTAGGACACCTCGAACTCGTCCCAGAGCTTGTCCTTCTGGGTATCGAGCAGGGTCTCGTTCCTGGCCGTCTTGACCTCGAGCTTGTATCTCTCGTCGCGTATCGACTCTAGCTCTTCTCTGCTCTTCTTCTGAGCTGCGAGCAGGCTCTCGTTCTGAGCCCTTGCATCCTCCATCCTGGCGTTGATGTCGCTTATCCTCTGCTCGAGCTCCGCCTTTTCATCCGAGAGTACCTTCTCCCTGTCCCCGGACTCCGCGCCGTGAGTAGTGAGCTTTTCCTTCTGCTCTGTCAGCTCGTTCTGAGCGGTCTCATTGTCCTCAATGGAAGCCTCGAGCTCGGTCACGGCGTCTCTGACGCGCTCGATGATCTCGTTGCCCGAAAGGACCTTCTGTTCACTCTCGCCTATCCTGACCTTGAGAGCGACTATCTTCTCGTTGTCCTCCTCGATGAGAGGTCTGAGCTCCTCAGCCTCTTTCATGAGTTCCTCGACCCTGGCTTCGCCTTCGGAGTACTCCCTGTCGGCATCGTCTATGCTCTTCCTGTGGCCGGCGATCAGCTCGTCCGCCTTGGCGATATCCGATTCGATGGTCTCCATGTTGGCTCTGAACTTCTCAGCAGCGCCCTCATCCTCTCTGACCAGCGCCTCTGCGTGATCCCTGTCTGTCCTGAGCACGTTGCATTCGATCTCGAGCTCTGTGATCTGAGCTCTCAGATCATCTCTCTCTTCCCTCAGAGCTACTCTCTCCTCGACCTTCTTCGCCTTGGTATCAGTAAGCTCTGCAGTCTTCTTTGCGAATCCTTCGATCTTCGCGGTCAGGGTGCTGATCTCCTTCTTCCTGTCGAGAAGGTTTGCAGTCTTGTTCCTGAAGCGTCCGCCCGTGATGGCTCCGTATGCGTTGATGACCTCGCCTTCGCGAGTGACTATCCTGAAGCCGCCGATGTCCTTCTTGGAGATCCTGACGGCCCTGTCCATGTCCTCGGCGATAATGACCCTGCAGAGCAGGTAATCCACTATCTCGCGGTACCTGTCGTCGCAGTCGACCATCTCGGATGCTATGCCGATGAAGCCTGATGCGCTTTTGACCTCATCCGCAACTCTCAGCCTGTCGGCCCTCACTGACTTCACAGGCAGGAAGGTAGCCCTGCCGGAGCTCGTGGATTTGAGCCATTCGATCGCGCTCGTGGCTGCATCATCATCCTCGCAGACTATGTTCTGGAGGTTGCCGCCGAGAGCTGTCTCTATAGCAGTCTCAAGTCCGGAAGGCACCGTAACGATGTCCGACACAGTGCCGATGATGCCCCTGCGCTTGTCCTGCATCAGAGCCCTGACCGCGTTGTTGTAGCCTTCGTAGTTGGCTTCCATCTCCTCGATGGTGCTCCTCCTTGCGATCGCGCGGTTGGAGCTGACCGAGATCTCGTCGATCTCAGCGTTTATCTTCTCTATCTCTGTAGCTACCGATACAATATTATCGGAAACCTCATCGAGCCTTGCCTTCTTGCCGGCAAGCCGCTCTTCGCTCTCCCCGATCTCCTTCTCGAGGGCGCTCAGCTTCTCCCTGTTGTCGGCGTCAGTCCTGTCCTTGCTCTCGAATTCTTCCCTGAGAGTGTCCTTCCTCTCCTCGAGAGTGTTCTTATAGTTGGACAGCGTCCTGATCTCGGCATTCCTCGTTATATTCTGATTGTTGATATCGATCAGCCGGTTCTTCATCTCTTCGATCTCAGTCGCAACAGACGAAGACCTCCTGCTGTCTTCATTGTATTTCATGACCGCTGCATCGAGTTCGGCTCTGACCTTGTCCATCTCTGCGTTCATGGACTTCTCGCCTTCCTCAAGCCTCGCGAGCTCGGCCCTCTCCTGGTCGAGCCTTGAAGCAGCAGTGCCTATCTCATCGCCAAGCCTTGCGAGCTCCTTCTCGATATTGTCGAGACGCTCTTTGTTGAGCTTGCCGCCGCTAGTGATGACTCCGAGTTCATCGATGGTCTCGAGAAGTCTCGCATTGGCCTTGCCGTACTCGTCGTTGAGCTCTATGTCCTGATCCCTCAGTGTATCCAGACTGTTCTCAGTCTCTACGAGCACCTTGCCCGTCTCATCGAGTCTTGACTGCAGCTCCTCGAGTTCGGTCTTGCCGCTCGTTACATCGTTCTCGAGCTTTTCAAGATTGTGAAGGATGATGTTGATCCCCAGAGTCTTGTATCTGTCCCTGAGTCCGAGGTATTCAGTGGCCTTCTCGGAATCCTCCTTGAGTCCTCCGATGCGTCCCTCGATCTCGGCGATGATGTCCCTGACCCTGTCAAGGTCGATGGTCGCAGCCTTGAGCTTGTTCTCAGCCTCGCTCTTGCGGCTCTTATAGAGCACGACGCCCGCGGCCTCCTCGAATATCTGCCTTCTGTTCTCAGGCTTGGTGCTGACGATGTCCGCGATCTTGCCCTGGCCGATGATGGAGTAGCCCTCTACACCGATACCGGTATCCATGAAGAGCTCGCGTATATCCCTCAGTCTGCACTGATTGCCGTTGATGAGGTACTCGCTCTCGCCCGACCTGAACATGCGGCGCGTCACGGCCACTTCGTTGTATTCGAGCGGAAGTATACCTTCCGAATTATCTATGACAAGCGTGACCTCCGCCATGCCCTTAGGCTTCCTGGTCGCAGTTCCCGCAAAGATGACATCCTGCATCTTGGATCCCCTGAGCTGTCTCGAGCTCTGCTCTCCGAGCACCCATCTCAGCGCGTCGGAGATATTGCTCTTGCCGCTCCCGTTAGGACCGATTATGCATGTGACTCCGTCATTCAGTTCAATATTCACAGGGTCCGCAAACGATTTGAAACCCTGCATCTCAATTCTCTTAAAGTACAATTACAATGCTCCCTTCGTAAGTGCATCCTCAGCCGCAGCCTGCTCGGCCTTAGCCTTGCTGCGACCGCTGCCGGTACCGAGTACCCTGCCGTTGGCCGTGACCTGCGTGGTAAACGTCTTTCTGTGGTCAGGACCTTCCTGGTCTGTTATCCTGTACGAGATATGCACGCTGTGATCCTTTTCCTGCAGCTTCTCCTGAAGCCTGGTCTTGAAGTCCTTGTTGAGCTTCCCCTCCGACGCGAGCCTTATCTTGTCGCCGAGAAGCTCCAGTATGACCCTGCGGCCTTCGTCAAAGCCCCCGTCTACGATGATCGCGCCCATCAGCGCTTCGAATGCGTCCGCAAGGATAGAAGCCTTTCGTCTTCCTCCGCTTGAATCCTCGCCCTTGCCGAGGTAGAGGAGATCACCAAGCCCCATCTGTGAAGCGATCTCCGCGAGCGTGTCCTCGCAAACGACATCTGCCCTGCATCTTGAGAGCACGCCCTCGTGAGCAGCGCCCATGATATCAAAGAGCTCCGATCCGACCACTGCATCCACGTACGCGTCTCCTATGAACTCAAGCCTCTCGTTGTTGCGTTCATATCCGAGCCTGTGCTCCGAAGCGTACGAGCTGTGAGTCAGCGCAGTCTTAAGCAGCTTCTCATTAGAAAAGCTGTATCCTGTCACATCACGTATTCTTGACAGATCCGTTCCCTTCGTCATCTACTCCTCTGTACCCTCCGGGACGAAATCTGCGCTTTCGGCCGTCGCCGAGTCGTCCTTCTTCCAGAAGCTCTCGCTTGCATTGATGAGAGTCTCTGCGAGCCTGCCCGTGAAGCTGGATTCCTTCTTGAGAGCCTCGCTCCTTGTGATGGCTTCCTCTATCATGCCGGTGATGTCGTTGCTGACATAATCCACCGCCCTGTGGATCGCGTAGTACACCTCTGTTTCCTTAGAGTTGCCGTGCACCTTGAGCACCGCGCCCTTGAGTCCGAGTATAGGCGCTCCGCCGGCATCCTTATAATCGAAGACGTCCCTCATCTCATAGATCTTGTTCTTGGCAAGGACAGCTCCGAGCTTGGTCTTGAGGTTGCTCTTGAGTTTTTCCTTGAGAAGCCCCATGATCGCAAGGGACATTCCCTCGCTGGACTTGAGGTATACATTGCCGCTGAAGCCATCCGTCACTACCACGTCAGTCTCGCCGAAGATGATGTCTCTGGCTTCGACATTACCGCAGAAGTTGATGTCGGACTTCTCGAGCAGCTTGTATGCGTCCTTGTGGAGGTCGTCGCCCTTGCCTTCCTCAGCGCCCACGTTCAGCAGCCTTACGACCGGCGCCTCGTTTCCCGTGATGCCCTTCACGAACATGCTGCCCATGATGCCGTACTGATGCAGATACTCCGGCTTGGCTTCGACGCTGGCGCCGCAGTCAAGTATTAGAGTGCTGCCTTCCCTGGCTGCGCGCGGGAACCACGCCGCGATCGCAGGCCTCTTGATGCCCTTGATCCTGCCGAGACGCAGAAGTCCCGCCGAGAGCAGAGCTCCGGTGCTTCCGCCGGAAATGAAGACGTCGGCCTCTCCCTCCTTGAGCATGTTCATGCCCTTCACTATGGTCGAGTCCTTCTTCTTCTTGACCGCCATCGCAGGATGCTCATCGTTTGTGATGACCTCGGTGGCATTGATAACCTCGATATTGCTTCCCTTCCATCCGTTGTCCTCAAGCGTCTTGTTTATAAGCGCTTCAGGCCCGAGGATGCCTATTGTCTCTTTGATCTCAGGCGCCGCCTTGATCGCTCCCTTTACTATCTCATCAGGAGCATAATCGCCGCCCATACCGTCAATCAGTATCTTCATAGTGTTCTCCGTCCTTTATTCCTGCGAAGCTGGCCGCAGGCTGCGTCTATGTCGCTTCCGAGCGTCCTTCTCACAGTCACTGCAATGCCGCGCTTCTCAAGTACTTCTCTGAATCCTTTTATGTTCTTGTCCTGTGCCTTTTTGTATTCCCTGCCGCTCACTTCATTGAGCGGTATGAGATTCACGTGTGTGAGCCAGCCTTTGAGCCTGCCCGCAAGCTCCTCAGCGCATTCCTTCGAGTCATTGACCCCGTCAATGAGGGCGTATTCGAAGGTGATGCGGCGTCCGGTCGTCTCCGTGTACTCCCTGCAGGCCGCCATCAGCTCATCATAGCCGTAGCTGCGCGCGACAGGCATGGTCCTTACCCTCATCTCCTGATTCGGAGCGTGGAGCGAGACCGCCAGATTGACCTGAGGCACGTCCTCCGCGAACCTCCTGATCCCCGGCACTATGCCGCAAGTCGAGACAGTTATGTTGCGAAGCCCCAGATCATAGCCGCTTCTGTCGTTGATGAGCCTGATGAAGCGGATGACCTCATCGTAGTTGTCGAAGGGCTCGCCCATGCCCATTATCACGACATGGCCGATGTCCTCGCCCGTGAGTCTCCTCATCGCGAGCACCTCGCCAAGCATCTCGCCTCCCGTGAGGCTCCGCTCGAGCCCGTCCATGGTCGAAGCACAGAAGCTGCAGCCCATGCGGCAGCCGACCTGTGAGGATATGCAGATGGAGTTGCCGTACTCATACTTCATGAATACGGACTCGATCTCCGCGCCGTCCCGGAATCTGAACAGGCACTTCACCGTGCCATCCTTCGAGCGCTGCGTGCGTACCGCTTCAGGCTGTCCTATATACCATCCGGCCTCCTCCAGACTTCCCCTCAGGCTCTTGGGCACATTGCCCATCTCATCGAAGGACGCAGCGCCCTTGGCGAGCCATCCGAATATCTGCTTCGCCCGGAACTTCTTGTCACCCAGCTCCGTCACGACCTGCTCCATCTCAGCCGGAGTGAGGTCCAGGATGTTGTTAGTGTTAAATCTGTTACTCATTTCATCAAGTGTGTAAAAATGTCCGCAAATTCTCTGTCATTACACACTCCGGTACTAATTCAATGGTCATTTTGATGCTGAAACCAACAAAGTGTGTAAATATCTCCAAATGTCTGATGCCCATACACACTTATTTTGAAATAGTGTGTATGAAAGAATCGGTCCGCTGTTTTTATACACACTTCACCGATGGTACGAGCCTGTATGCCGGTTCCGGTACATGAAAGTGTGTAAAAAACTCCGAATTTATGATGTTAATACACACTTATCTTGAAATAGTGTGTATGAAAGAACTCATCTGTTGTTTTTTTACACACTTCACCGACTGTGCGAGCCTGTATGCCGGTTCCGGTACATGAAAGTGTGTATGAAAGAACCGATCTGTTGTTTTTTTACACACTTCACCGACAATACGTGCCTGTATGCGGGCTCCGGCACCTGAAAGTGTGTATGAATGAATCGATTTTCTACTTTTTTACACACTCCTCATGGTGATATCAACCATATGATACTTATCCCGGGATCAGCTCAATGATACCTGCTTAGTGATCAGCTCAATGATACCTGCTTAGGGATCAGCTGAGCGGTACCGGCTACGCGATACTTATTCACCGACACCTACACCTACACGCGCTCTACTGTGATGCCGGTCTTGTGGCCGTTGATGTCGAACTCAGGCAATCCTGCTTCACTTACCGCGAATTCGATGCCTGTCGCGATGGTCTCATCCATGATGAAGTCCTTCGCGCCCTCGACTGCAGCCCTGATCTCATCATCGGCGCAGAGGCTGATCCTGATCTCATCCATCATCTCGAAGTCAGCCTGCTTACGCAGCTGCTGGATCTTGGAGATCACCTCTCTGACATAGCCCTGATCGATCAGCTCCTGAGTCAGAGTCGTATCGAGAATGGTGAAGACGTTGTTGTCCATGCCGACCACGAAGCCTTCCTTCGACGAGATCCTGACATCGAGCAGGTCCTCGCCTACCTCGTACTTCTCACCGCCGATCTCCATCTCAACAGGACCTGCTGAGAGCTTCGAGATCATTTCCTTTGCATCCGCTTCCGCGAGCAGCGCGCCGAAGGCCTTTACGTTCTTGCCGAACACCGGACCCGCCGCTCTGAAGTTAGGCTTGATCTGGAAGTTCATGTACTTGTCGAGGTCGTCCTCGTACTGGACTTCGCCGACATTGAGTTCCTCCGTGATGAGGCCCGTCAGATCACCGATGACATCCTTGTAGCGTCCGTCAACGATGACTTTCGACAGCGGCTGTCTTACCTTGAGTTTCTCCTGCTCTCTCGTGCTTCTGCCGAGATTGACCAGCGTCCTTACGAGGTCCATCCTCTCCTCAGCCTTCTCATCGATCTTCGACTCGTCAGCTTCAGGATAGTAAGCCGTGTGGACTGTCTGCTCACCCGTCAGCTTCGTATAGATCTCATCAGAGATGAACGGAGCCACAGGAGCCATCATCCTTGCAAGTCCCACGAGAACTTCGTAAGTAGTCGCATAAGCGGCTCTCTTGTCGATGCTCATGTCCTCGCCGGCGCCCTCAGCGAAGAATCTTCTCCTCGCTCTCCTGATGTACCAGTTCGAAAGGTCCTCATCGATGAATTCACCGATGGCCCTTACTGTCCTCATGTGATCGTACTCATCCATCGACTCCGTGGTCGTCTTGATGAGCCTGTTGTATTTCGAAAGTATCCACTTGTCGAGCTCTGTCCTGTCTGCGTAAGGCACGTCGAGCATCGAGAGTTCTACCTTATCTATATTGGCGTAGAGGCAGAAGAAGTTGTAAGTGTTCCTCAGCGTGCTGAAGACCTTGCTGATGACTTCCTTGATGCCGTCTTCGTCGAACTTGGTCGGCGTCCATGCAGGCGAACCGTACACGAGGTACCACCTGACAGCGTCAGCGCCGTACTTGTCCATCATCTCGAACGGATTGACGGTGTTGCCGACGTGCTTGGACATCTTCTTGCCGTTCTTGTCGAGGATGAGATCGTTTACGAGCACGTTCTTATATGGAGCGCAGCCCTTTACGATGGTTGAGATCGCCATCAGCGAGTAGAACCAGCCTCTGGTCTGGTCGATGCCCTCGTTGATGAAGTCAGCCGGGAAGAGCTCGTCGAACTTGTCCTGATTTTCGAACGGATAGTGCCACTGTGCGAACGGCATGGCTCCCGAGTCAAACCAGCAGTCCATGACCTCAGGGATCCTGTGCATCGACTTGCCGCACTCAGGGCATTTGATCGTAACATCGTCCACATAAGGTCTGTGGAGCTCGATCGTCATGTCGATCTCCTGCTCGGCGTCATTAATGAGCTGCTCGCGCGAACCTACACAGTGCAGGTGGCCGCACTCACACTTCCAGATAGGGATAGGAGTGCCCCAGTATCTCGATCTCGAGATAGCCCAGTCCTTGACCTCCTCGAGCCAGTTGCCGAATCTCTTCTCGCCTACGTACGGCGGATACCAGTTGACTGTCTTGTTATTTGCGACAAGCTCATCTCTGAGCTTTGTCATCTCTATGTACCACGACTTATTGGCGTAGTATACAAGCGGTGTGCCGCATCTCCAGCAGTGCGGATATGCGTGCTCGAGCTTGGCCTTTGCGTAGATTTTGTCGTCCTTGGCGAGGTACTTGATGATATCCACATCGAGTCCGTCCTCCATGACGAATCTGCCGGCCCAAGGAGTCTCCGTATAGCAGCCTCTCTCATCTACAGGCTGCATTACAGCGAGGTTATACTTGCGTCCGCAGTTATAGTCGTCCTCACCGAATGCAGGAGCGGTATGTACGATTCCGGTACCATCCTCCGTGCTGACATAATCCATGCATGTGACGATAAATGCGTTCCTGCCCTTTTCCGGCACACAGAACGGCTCGATCTGCTCATAAGTCCAGTATTCCATGTCGCGGCCTTTAACCTTCTCCACGACTTCATACTCTTCTCCTGCAAGCACTTTATCGGCAAGAGCTTCGGCAAGCCACAGAAGGTTGCCTTCATTCTCACCCGACTTCATAAGGCACTTGACGTAATCGACATCAGGGCCGACAGTCAGAGCAATGTTTGAAGCAAGAGTCCATGGCGTAGTTGTCCATGCGAGGAAGTAC
>JAZUNV010000035.1:0-3165 GCA_045604305.1 Anaerovoracaceae bacterium
AAAGGGAGAATGAGAAATGTTGATATATCCGGCAATAGATCTGTATGACGGCAAGGCGGTCAGGCTGTACAAGGGCGACTATGATCAGATGACGGTATACAGCGATGACCCTCCTGCGATAGCGGAGGACTTTGTCGCAGCGGGGGCGCAGCGCATACACACGGTGGATCTGGAGGGCGCCAGAGACGGAACTACCCCCAATTTCGACACGGTCTGCGAGATCAGGCGGCGGTCGGGAGCCTTCGTGGAGGTAGGCGGAGGCATCCGTGATGACGATACTGTAGCGCGCTATCTGGATGCGGGCATAGACAGAGTCATACTCGGGACGGCAGCTGTCAGGGACAGGGCCTTCCTCGAGAGGATGGTCGGCAGATACGGGGAGAGGATAGCGGTCGGCATCGATGTCAGGGACGGCTTCGTGGCCGTGAGCGGATGGACAGAGCTGACCGGATACGGACTCAGGGAGTTCGCCCGCATGATGCAGGATACGGGAGTGCAGACGATAATTTGCACCGATATCTCCCGCGACGGAGCCATGAGGGGAACCAACCGCGGGATGTATGCGGAGCTGTCGGGAGAACTCGGCATCGATATAATCGCCTCAGGAGGAGTCTCGACTCTGGAAGATGTAAAGGCGCTCACAGCGCTTGGCATACACGGGGCGATAATCGGAAAGGCATACTACACGGGCGCCATCGATCTGGCTGAAGCGGTCAGGACGGGCGCAGCCGGGGAAGGAGCAGAGAATTGATCACCAAGAGAATAATACCCTGTCTCGACGTCAGGGACGGAAGAGTCGTCAAGGGAGTGAATTTCGAGAACATCGGAGACGTGGCTTCGCCGATCGAGATGGCAAAGATATATACTTCATCAGGAGCAGACGAGCTGGTCTTTTATGACATAACCGCATCGGCGGAGGGCCGCAGGATATTCACCGAAATACTCACTGAGACTGCGCGCAACGTATTCATACCTCTGACCGTAGGCGGCGGGATCAACACGATAGAGGACTTCGACAGAGTGCTCAAGTGCGGCGCCGACAAGGTGAGTGTCAATACGGGAGCGATAAAGAACCCGGAGATAATCACCGAGGCTGCGAAGCTCTACGGCGACCAGTGCGTGGTGCTCTCCTGCGATATAAGGAGAGTGGATGGTGAATTCAGGGTCTTTGCACGCGGAGGCCGCGACGACACCGGCATGGAAGCGATAGCATGGATCAAGAAGTGCGTTGGCATGGGCGCCGGAGAAGTCGTGGTCAATTCGATAGACACCGACGGAGTAAAGACGGGTTTCGACATCGAGATGCTAAAGGCGGTGTGCGATGCAGTGCAGGTGCCTGTTATCGCATCCGGAGGAGCAGGCAGCATAGAGCACTTCATAGAGCTCTTCAACGAGGTGCCGACCATAGACGCGGGTCTTGCTGCCTCCATATTCCACTTCGGCGAAGTGGACATCCGTGAACTCAAGGAACGAATGGCGGCAGAGGGCATCCCGGCCCGCCTGTAGACGGAAGGAGATATACATTGACAGATATATCGGAACTGAGATTTGATGAAAAGGGCCTCATCCCGGCCATAGTCGTGGATGCCGGCACCAAGCGCGTCCTGACTCTTGCCTATATGAATGAAGAGAGTCTCCGTATCTCGATGGAGAAGGGCCTGACCTGCTTCTGGAGCAGGTCAAGACAGGAGCTCTGGCTCAAGGGTGAGACCAGCGGCAATTACCAGCAAATAGTCAGCATCACAGCAGACTGCGACAGAGACGCCCTCGTGGTCATGGTGGAGCCGGAAGGACCTGCGTGCCACCTGGGCACGGAGTCCTGCTTCGAGTACCCGCTCTGGGAGAGCGACGAGCTCAGCGAGTTCTCATATGAGGGTCTCATGGAGCTCATTGAGGGGCGTAAGACTGAGCCTAAGGAAGGCTCGTATACGACATATCTCTTCGACAAGGGCCTCGACAAGATACTGAAGAAGGTAGGCGAGGAGACGACGGAAGTCATAGTGGCGGCCAAGTCCGCAGAGCAGACCGGCGACAATGCTGAGACGATATACGAGATCGCGGATCTCGCATATCACGTCATGGTCCTGATGACCGAGGCCGGGATCAGCCTTGATGACATCAGGAATGAACTGGCAAGCCGCCACGTCATAGATAAAAAGGTAAAGCAGGAGAAGATGGTATAGCCATGGGACAGAACTTCGACCTCCACATGCATACGACATACTGCGACGGCAGCGACACCGCGGAGGACATGGTACGCTCCGCCATCGATAAAGGCCTGGATGCAGTCGGCATCTCGGGCCATTCCTTTACTGCGCACGACACGAGCTATTGTATGAGCCGTGAGGGGACGGAAGCGTACATACGGGAGATAGATTCCCTGAAGGAAAAGTACTCGGGTAAGATCAGGGTCCTGCTCGGCATCGAGTACGACTATTATGCCGATATCGATCCGGAACCCTTCGACTACCGCATAGGCTCGGTGCACTATATCTTTACAGATGAGGGCCGGGCGAAGAGAGATCAGGGCCTTCCGCTTGTAAAGTATGTTGACTGGTCACCTGTGGACGACGGCCCGGAGGATCTTGTGTTGTTTGCAGAACGCGCCGGACTTGAGATGACAGAAATCGCGGAGCTTTATTTCAGGACTGTGGGCGATGTGATCGCTCAGACTGACTGCGACGTGGTGGGACACTTCGACCTGCTGACCAAGTTCAGCGACACGCAGCCGCTCTTCGATACCGCCGATCCGCGCTACATATCTGCATGGAAGTCGGCAGTCGACAGGATATTCGATGACTGCGCGGCCCGGTACAAAAGAGGATACAGGAACAGGCTCGAGGCCGCCGGTCTGATCGTGGCCGGTGACAAGCCTGTATTTGAGATCAACCATGGAGCCATCGCAAAGGGCTACCGTACGGAACCGTATCCGGCGGCCGATCAGATGGAATACATCCGCTCCCGCGGCGGCATCCTGATCCACAGCTCAGACAGCCACCGCTGCGAGCACGTGGGTTTCGGCTTCCGTTGACAGAAACCGTAACAAAAAGCCGGCGAACATGTCGTGAGCGAATGAGCGGGGTGTTAGTGTTCTGACATGTTTCGCATATCGATACAGTATCTGCCCTTAAGCCTAAAGAACAGTATCGACAGCTTATTAGTGAT
>JAZUNV010000036.1:0-29851 GCA_045604305.1 Anaerovoracaceae bacterium
CATGTAATCGTAGTGCGGGCTGCTCCATGTGATGACTGCGATGCACTCAGCTCCGCTGATCCTGATCACAGCAGGGCTTTCTACTGAAGCTTTGCCCGTACCTCCTTCGAGGACGACCTCCGCCGTATGCTCTCCTTCAGCAAGGCTCAGATCGGAAACGCTTTTGCCTGCGGCATCCGCGTTTATGACCGCCTGTATGTCATCGCCCTCAACAGGATCCGAGACTGTGACCTTGTGGTCATACCACTTACCTTTAGTACCAAGGAGAGCACAATCGAATTCCTCATCAAGAGCCGGGACCGGGACATCAAAGCCATATACCTCGTCTGTATATCCGTCGCTGTAGGTGACTGTGTCCGTAGTCGGCTCAAGGAGCTCAGAGCCTTCCTTTTGCGCGTCCTCTGCCGTGCCGGGATAGAGATTCACTATCTTCTTCGACTGCAGGCTGACATGGATGCTCATCCCGCCATCCTTGACAGTCAGTACTCCTTTGTCCTGATTTGCATCGTTGACGTGGAACATCGGATTGTCTGTCCTGAATGTCGCGATGTACGTTCCGTCAGCGATACCCGGATCACTTGTCTGCTCCGTACCTTCTGTCTGCCCTGTGCTGCCGCAGCCCGTCATCATGAGCAGCAGCGCTGCCAGCACAGCAGCCAGGACTGTTTTTAATGCTCTTTTGTCTTTCATATGTTTCCTGCCGGTAACAGTACGATCTACTGTCCGATCGCCTCAGCGCTGTGAGCTTTGTAGATATTCTGGATGTCCGCGATCCTTCCGAGTCCCGCGATCTGGCAACTGACATTGTCTGCGCCGAAGCCCTTGCCGGTATCTATGGCTTCATCAGAACCCTCGACCTCGAAGTCTCCGCCGTTAACAAATCCGTAATACCACGAGCCTTCCTCATCGCCCGCCATGTCATTGTTGGCATGGTCACCGGCTACCACCATCATAGGTCTCAGGATGACCTTTGTATATCCGGCATCCTCAAGAGCCTTTTTGACCGCAGGGAATGCTGTATCCTCAGGCTTTCCTTCCACAGTACCGACGAATACATTCTTATATCCGAGCTGCTTCATCTGCTCCTGCATCTGGTCATATGTAACAGCCGCCTGGTGCGAAGTTCCGTGACCGAGCAGTACGATCGCGGTGCCGTCCTCAGCTGCCGCATCGAGAGAATCATAATTGCTTTCCGAAACAGCCTCCGCAACAACAGCTTTGGCTGCCGCTTCCTTGTCGGAATTGACAACGGTAGCATCCTCGCCTACAGTGCCGAGCAGTGGCTCAGCGACCTTGACACTCTCAAACTTGTCTTTGTTCTCCTCAAGAGCTGCGACGAGATCGTCGTATTCGGATCCGTGCATCAGATGAGTAGGCTGTACCACGAGGTTCTTTACTCCGTTGTCCGTAGCTCTCTGAATGGCCTGATCGACATTGTCGATCTTCTCTCCGTCGCGGGCATATACGTGGTTTATGATGATCTGGGAAGTGAACGCTCTTCTTACCGACCACTCAGGATAAGCTTCCTGAAGCGACTTTTCGATACCGCCGATATCCTCGCTGCGGCTGTCGTTGTATGATGTGCCGAAGCTTACGACCAGCAGCTCGTTCTCTCCTATCTCATCCTGATTGAGCGGATCGTCCTTTGACGCATCTCCTGTGTCCAGACCGAAATAGTCAGGCGATGCTTCCTCGCCCTCCACCTGAGCTTTTTGCTCATCCGTGAGCGCGTCCCAGGCCGCCCTGGCTGCCTCACACTGAGCATAAGTATTATCTGTGAATTCCTGAACATAAATTGCATCGATCATAGCAGCACACTCCGCAACAGGATCTTTCTCCTCCTCAGGCTCCGACTCCTGCTTGCTGCATCCGGCCGTGAACGCAAGCATCAGGATCATGGTAAGTCCGAGAAGCATGACTAAAACTTTCTTCTTCATTTGTTTTTCACTCCTTCTCATATGATTTCTGAAACTTAAAAAAGCCTCATCCTTCACGGGAAAAGGCACCACAAAAACAGCTCCACTGTATATGGTACGATCAATTCCGCGTGATCCGGCGGCAATGCCGCCTGCACCTTCATATCCGGCAGGTTTCCTGGCTCGGGCATCATCGCAGCGGCCGCCTTCCCGCAGTCACAGGATCATCATTACGGCCGAAATGATCCTTTGTCCGCAGTGACATATTGGCCGTCACTCTTCCCTTACAGTGACGCGATCGCACAGGCTTTGCACCTGTTTCCCTTTTACCTCCCGTTCCCGCCTGTTTACACGGAAAGAGAGCACCGGATACATACTGTATTTATGATAGCAGTTCAAATGCTTGTTTGTTACTGTCGTTCTCCTATAGTATAAACCACTTATATCGTTTTTTTCTATAGCAGAATTATTGTCTGACGGACCCAAAAGGTAGATTATTAGGGTTGTAAAACTCATTTTTGTCAAAAGGAGATGATATAACATGGAACTTATCAAGGAACTGCCTGCGGTATTTGAGGAATTCGCCGAGGCCAGAAGGAATTCATTCGTTGCTGTAAAGGAAGTCAAGGACAAGGGCATCCCTGTCATCGGATCCTACTGCACATACTTCCCGACAGAGCTCGCCCTGGCTGCCGGAGCAGCTTCAGTGAGCCTCTGCTCTACATCAGGCGAGACCATTCCTGTGGCTGAGAAGGATCTCCCGGCCAACCTCTGCCCTCTGATCAAGTCGAGCTACGGATTCGCGAAGTCCGACAAGTGCCCGTTCTTCTACTTCAGCGACATCGT
The DNA here is from genome assembly GCA_045604305.1 of Anaerovoracaceae bacterium. Classification (GTDB taxonomy): domain Bacteria; phylum Bacillota; class Clostridia; order Peptostreptococcales; family Anaerovoracaceae; genus Crickella. The sequence goes on from JAZUNV010000036.1 coordinate 2,763, forward strand.
CGTAGGCGAGACGACCTGCGACGGCAAGAAGAAGATGTACGAGCTGATGGCCGACTTCAAGGATGTATTCCTGATGGATCTGCCTAACAAGCAGAGCGAAAAGGGACTCGAGCTCTACAAGGAGGAAGTCCTGAGACTCAAGGCATATATAGAGAAGAAATTCGGCATCGAGATCACAGAGGACAAGGTCCGCGAAGCCGTTCACATCGAGAACGAAGTCAGGAAGGCAAAGCAGCGCCTGGCAGACACCATGAGAAACGACCCTGTGCCGGTAAGCGGCATGGACATGTTCAAGGTCCTCTACGGCAGCGGCTTCAAGTTCGAGAGAGACAAGCTGGCAGCAGACCTCGATGCAGTACGCGAGAAGATCGAGAAGGAATACGCCGAAGGCAAGATGCTCAAGAAGAAGCCTCGCATCGTCCTCACGGGCTGCCCTATCGGCGGAGTCACCGAGAAGGTCATCAGAGCGGTCGAGGATAACGGAGGTGTCATAGTCGCGATGGAGAACTGCGTAGGCGCCAAGCAGTACGATAATCTCGTCGATGAGGATGCCGAGGACATTTACGAAGCTCTCGCAAAGAGATATCTCGACATCGGCTGCTCCGTGATGGCACCTAACCCGCACAGATACGAGCTGCTCGGCAGGACAATCGATGAGTACAAGGCGGACGGAGTGCTCGAGATGACTCTCCAGGCCTGCCACACATACAACGTGGAGCACAAGTCCATCGAGAAGTTCTGCGTGGAAGAGAAGAAGGTGCCTTACTTCATGGTAGAGACCGACTACTCCACAGCTGACGAGGGCCAGCTCAACACCAGGATCACCGCATTCATCGAGATGCTCTGATCGCGGCATTGAAACCATAAGAAAAGAAGGGACATCACTTCACAGTGATGTCTCTTTGTTTTATATCGTGTCTTGTCTTTTCTGTCAGTCAGTGATTACTGCGTCTACAACATCCAGGCCCGGATCAGATTCTACAACGAAATCTCCGATACCGATGTTATCTGTAGGATTCTGATAATATCCCAATTTGATGACCAGGGTATTTGTTCCGTTTCCGCTCTGATAGGAAGCACCGTTTCCGTTGCAGCTCTTGAAAACGACAGGCTGATTGAACGTGATGCGAAGCACCTGAGCTGTCTTTGTATGATCAGCATTGTGTACTCCGTTTACCTGAAGACGGTAATCTCCTCTTCCTGTCTCAGGTCTCTGATGTATATATGCTGATGTAGTATAGCATCCGCCGCCGCTTGCTGTGTAAACGCCTTCTGCCATATCGCTGTTAGTAAGAATGACCGGTTTCTTATACATATCGCTGCTCCTTTCTATTATTATAATCGCTCTGACCTTTTCTTCCGAACACTGCACGTCCTTTTAGCGGGCAGTAAGAAACGACCGGCGATTGCCGATTGCTAGGATAAACATATCACTATGCATCCTGTTTTGCAATATCCTTTCTCGCTTTATGCTCGAAAAGATGAAGCGGCCCTGTCAGACGGCTGCGCCGCTGCGTCTCTCCCAGTATATCTGCCAGAGAGGTCTTTCTGATGACACGGTTGTTCCTCAGGAAACGCGCCAGTGTCGCTCCCCACAATGCCGGCCACAGCGGGATCCAGCGTCCTGCTTTCGGATAGTTGAGCCGCATCTGATGGTGGAACTCGCGCACATAGCCCACAGGGCCTCCGTGCACCATCACCATACGCTGTGCAGAAGTATGCCCGAAGCACTCCGAGTCGAATACCTCTCTGTAAAATTCACGGCACTGTTCGTCGCTGAAGCTCTCTTCGATGCGTACCATGTCAGGGCGAAGGCCCAGGAAAAGCACACATGCACTGCCCAGCATATCGGCAAAGCCTATGAGGCCGCACTCAGTTATGAATGCCTCATAACGTCCCATGTCCGTATCATCCGGCCTGTTGTTCCAGAACACCGTCCAGTCGCACAGAAGCTTCAGCCCGAAACCGGCCCTCAGGAAGTGCTGCAGCATGTGGAGCAGCAGGGATATAGCCTGGTCCGATTCATCCGGCACCGGAAGTGTCACGCACGGAATGATCTCCCTTTGAACTGCATTCACTGACATGCTTTGCTGTAAACGGGCCGCAGCCGCGTTGGTCACCCTGTCGTCGAAATCTTCGACCAGGGTGCTATGGAGTTCAACGACTATACCTTCCGGAGTCCGCAGGCTCCTGTGATGATTTGCATGCTGTTCTTCCTCTTCGTACGCACCGTCCTCAGTCAGGATGCGGCAGGCATCCTCAAGCTGTTCCGGACGGGTCAGCAGCAGATCTATGTCCCCGGACTGACGGTATTCGGGTACCGGGTAGTACCACGCCGCACCGGGACCTTTCAGGACCACCGTGTCTATCCCCTCTTCATTCAGAAGTCCGGTGATACGCCGGGTGAGTATGAGCAGATGATAGAACTGAGCTGTGCTTCTCTCAGCCGCAGCTCTGCACATGGCTTCTCCGGCACTTCCCTCAGCGGCAGGCCATATCAGCGGAAGGACTGAATGGCTCTCTGCCGTAGTGCATATCCTGCGCCAGTCCTCAGCGCTGAGATCAGCTGTCCCGGCTTCTCCGCCCGTAAGTGAGGCGCGGAGCAGCTCCAGCAGAGCCATTTCTTCTCTCGTAAGCAGCGCACTCATGACTGCACCTCGAATGATGAAGGCTCAGGCAGCACAGATGATATCGCATCGATTATCTCCGCCTTCACCGCATCAAAATCTATGTCCCTGCTCGTATCATTGACGCAGACCGTTTTTCGTTTCTGCCCGCGTATGAATCTGCAGGTCTTCTTATTATCTACATCGAGATATGCGAAGTCCCGGTGCAGATTGGCAGGGACGAAATCTCCCTTCTGCTTCTCCCACTCGCGGAAGAGATACTGTGTCACGTCACTGCAGCTGCGGAAGCGGCTGCAGCTCGTAATGTTCAGAGTGTCCGCCTCCTTCTCCCAGAGTTCTTCGTATGTGCTCTTAAGAAGCGGAGACGGGCCGTGGCTCGTATAGAAACCGGTGTACTGCGGGAAGGCCGTCTCGAGCATATTGTATACAAAATACATCGGCGGATATCCCGGCTTCCACCAGCCCTTCAGGTTCTTTATCATCGCTTTGCGCTTTTTGAAATGTCTGCTTATAACAAGGGAGTCGTTCAGCAGTATATGGGTCATGACCGGATTGTCCGGGTTGGCGATGACCGGCTGAGCTGCCAGCATGTCCTTCGGTTTTCCTTCGACGAAGAAATCCTCCGGGTCGAGATCTTTCAGGATAAACATATCGTCATTGAAATACACGAAATGTTCGGACAGTCCCGGGATGCGGTGCAGGTTCACCTCAAGCGCGTTGCTGTTGAATACAGGCAGCGCTTCAGGCGGCATGAAGTCCTCATGACGCACTATCCTGAGTTTGGGATGATCCGTCCTGAGCCATTCAGGCAGGTGGCCCCATGTGACGAAGTGTACGGTCCTGACCCACGGAGCGAAGCGTTCCACCCCTCGAAGCCAGTAGCGCAGCATGTCCCAGTCTCTGTATCGCTCAGGCCTGTCGTCAGTCTCTCCTTCAGGCAGGTATGATCTCCTCTGAGCCTGCCATGCAGGATCCGAGCCGTCCACCCATGTGATCACAAAGTCTATATCACTCCGCACTGACGACATCCTGCACCTCCTCAGCGGTCTTATCATTAAGAAGCGCAGCTGCTTCGCTGACCTGTATCTTCAGTACCCTTACGCGGATCCAGACAGCCATCAGGGAAAGCGTCATGCGCAACATGTAGATGGCCGGCTTTATGATCCCTGAATGCATGCTGGTCCCCTGCTCTCTGTAATGCATCACAGCAGGGATCTGCTCCACGCGGAAGCCAAGCATTATCATCTGGGCGAGCATGTTGGCGTCCGGATAGCGGTCGTCAAAGTGCTGATAGCCCGAATAGAAGCGGATCGCACAGCGGCTCAGCCCCTGCAGCCCGCTGGTCGGATCGGCTATCACCTGACCGGTCATCATCTTCAGTATCGTTCGGAACCAGCGGTAAGCCAGGTTCTTCATCAGCCCCGGGTCGTATGGCGAGCTGCCCTCCATGTAGCGGCTCCCTACCACGATGTCCGGATGAGTCTCAGACGTCAGCGCTCTGTACAGATTCATCACATTCGAGATGTCGTGCTGCCCGTCAGCATCCATCTGTATGACGTAGCGGTAGCCCTGCCGGGCCGCATATTTGTATCCCACCTGAAGTCCGCCGCCGTACCCCAGGTTGAATACGTGGGTCACACAGTGCGCTCCGCCGTCCCAGACCTTCTCTGCCGTGGAATCGGTGGATGCATCGTTCATCACCAGCACATCGGCAACGGCTGCTATCTCAGGCATTCTGAGCGACTCGAGCACCCCGCCGATGTTCTTCTCCTCGTTGTATGCCGGGATGATCACCAGCAGAGGCTTATTCAGACTGTCTCTTGTTCCTATCGCCATGTCTTCACCATGTTATATCTGTTATCACTAAAAAGCATTTCTATATTCTCTGTATCGAAGCGTCTCTCCGCCGCAGCCTTTCCGAGGCGCGTCCTGAGAGCTTCATCAGTAAGTGCACGTTGGATCGCATCAGCCATATCCGGCGGGGAGAGTTCGGTCAGGATCCCGTCCACGCCGTCGATCACCTGCTCGCGGTTGCCGCTGCAGTCCGATACTATCACGCAGCATCCCAGAGTCTGGGCCTCCTGTATGGCGATGCTCCGCCCTTCAAAGCGTGAGCAGTGCACATACAGATCCGTCTGTTTATAGTACGGATACGGGTTGTCGGTCACGCCCGGCAGCAGGAAGTCCTGCTCAAGCCCGGCTTCTGCGATCTTCTTCTCAAGAGCCACCCGCTCCTCACCTTCTCCGAATACATACCAGCGGGCGCGGACTCCCCTGTCCCTGAGGATGGTCATAGCCTCCACCGAGAGTTCTATCGCCTTCTGAGGCACGAGCCGCCCCACGGTCAGCAGGCGCGGGCCGTCATAGCCATCGCTAAAGCCTTCTCCTTTGTCCGCCATCTCAAGTATGCGTTCACGGTCTATGAGGTTGTGGAATACGGCTGTCTTATCTGCGTACTCCGGATAGACGCTCAGAAAAGCCGTGCGCACTTCATCAGAGACGCAGAATATGCTGTCAAAGGCATCATAGCAGCCCCTGTCAAGCTCGCGCGTATAACCTGCCTGCCTGTAATCCACATGCACGAACGCCACCTTGCGCTTTGCCCTTACCCGGCGGCTCACATAGTACGTGGACCCGCCCTCGATATAGGCCACAGCCAAGTCGTATTCATCGCGAAGCCGCGGGGCTCCGTCGGCTACCGCTCTCCAGAGCAGCTTGTCCGCTTTGATGCCTCCGCTTCTGAGCATGCGAACAGCTTTCACCGTCATGTACGGAAGGTTCCTCACAGCCGCTCCGCGGCTCAGTATGCACTTTGCGACCTGCCTGTACATCACGCGCTTGCCCTCTTTGGAGAGCACGTCCGCGCTTTCAAAGTTCCGGTTTAGAAGGCGCACCCTGTCCGGCAGGCGGCTTATCAGCTCACCCTGCCCAAGCATCACATACAATGACAGATCATGTTCTGCCATTTCCGGGTGGTTCATCAGGGCCAGCATCGCCACCTCGGCACCGCCGCGCCCCATAGTGTTTATGGCAAAGAGCACCTTCTTTTTCATCACTCGGCCTCCTCAGATGAGGCATTCTTCTCCGTTACGGCTGCCTTCTCCTGCTCGCGCTGCCTCATCTCGCGTATCAGACGCACGTTCTCGGAATTCAGCAGTGATACCTGCATCGTAAGCTCGTTGGTCTTGTCCACGAGCTCGGATATCTGCGTGCTGATATGATAAAAGGTGAATATCACCGCGCACATTGCGACTATAAGTATAAAGGCCACGGTAGGGCTCATGTATCTGTTCAGCTCAGACAGGCGCAGAGAAAAACCGAACACCAGCATGAGCACTGCAAAAATGCTCCATATCACGCTGAGCATCGGCGTCATCCTCCGGCGCGCCAGAGTGACCAGATTCAGAATGAAGACCACTGCTCCTATCAGAACTATGCTCCACTTAACGACTTCACCCATTCAGATTTCCTCCCCCTGTCTCCGGTCAAAGACCTTGCCCGGCGGCATCGGTCCTTCTCCCTTCTTCATCAGATTGCCGCTGCAGAATATATGCACATCCAGGTTCCTCTCTACCCAGCGAAGACGGTAGTAGCCCATGGTGAAGCCCGAGAAGGCTCCGACCACCAGGCCCATGCCGTACCATACCTCAGGCAGGTGAGTGGCTCCGATGCTTGCCAGAAGCGTCACTCCGCAGAATACAGCGGAGGTGCAAAGCGCTCCCGTAAGATCGTTGAAGTAGTAGAGGAAAAGTATCTCTCCGTACATGATGAACAGTATGAAGAATCCCACACATAGTCCCGGATAGATACGCATGGTCTCACCTCCCATGCCGATCCACGGCAGAAAGACGATCATTATGAGGAAGAGCACAACGGTTATGATGAACTGCGTGCGTACAAGCGTCATCAGCTCACTTCCAAGCTGCCTGAACATCCGCTGACGGGAATTCTGTATGTCCTGTCCCAGACCGCCGATGACCGCCTCCGAGTATGCCTTATAGCGTGAGTGGAAGTGCATCTCCACCCTGCTTATGAAAATGACTGTAGCGGACAGATTGGTGAACATCGCCAGGCAGGTGGCCATGTCGTAGTTCATCACAGTCACGAACGAGTGCACCAGTATGGTATGCAGATCCGTGGTCCAGAACACGAAGTTGTGGACGTAAAGGCCCAGAGTATATAACAGATTTATGAATATGAGCTGCCAGTACTTTTTGAAGTAATGGAGCACCGGTTTGTAACGGCAGCTGTTCCTGCGGAAGTACGAGTGTATGATCGCCGTCTCCAGTGAGCCTGTCAGCAGGAAGCCGCAGACCAGCGAGAAGAGCAGTGCGTATGTGATCTCCCATTTGAAATGTCGCACCAGCAGCAGGCCCAGCACCAGTGTGAGCAGCATGCCGAGCACGAATGCAGCGGATATCTTGCCGTAATCCTTGGTTATGCTCAGATAAAGCAGTGAATAGAATACCATCAGCAGAGCCATGAAGCCGCAGAAACCCGTGAAGACATAGTACAAAGGCACCTGCCCCACGACATATTCGTGTATGCAGAAAGGTACCGAAAGCAGACTTCCGAGGCCCACCGAAAGGGTCAGTCCCACATAGTAGCACGGCATTATGTCCTCATATCTCTCCTCGAATATGATATCCGACAGATAACGGCTGAGCACCGCGTTGAACGGCGACGCACTCAGCAGTGAGAAAATGAAGATATACAGGATGGTGTCCGCAAAGAGTTCCCTGTTGAAGTAGTCGACTACGTCGTACTTCAGCATGACCTGGGCGATTATGATCGCACCGATGACCACTATCATAGGAGCAATGGTGATGACCGCGCTGTAGCCGAAGCCGTAGACGTGCGCCACCAGAGACTGCTTTTCAAATATTCTGTTGAGTTTGATGCCTACTCCGGCCATACATTCTCACCTTTTTTGATTATTATTTACGCTGATCATCAGTTCCACTCAGCTCCAGCGTGAACGGCTGCTCCGGCCACGGTATATCCAGCTGAGCCGCGAGCGTCCGGTAGATATCCTCATATGTCGCTATCATGTCCTCAGACTTGTAGCCGCGCATCACCCTCTTATAGCCCGCTTCGCCCATGGCACGGGTCATCTCAGGGTCAAGAGCCATGTCGACCATGGCCTGAGCCAGCTCGTTGATCCCCATCACATGGGTCAGTATCCCGGCCGGGCCGAACTCATCGCCTTCCTCGCCGTAAATAAGCCCGCGGCAGTTGCCGACATCCGTGGCTATCACAGGCCTGTGCGCGGCGAAGCTCTCGAGTATCGTCAGAGGCTGACCTTCGCTTATGCTGGTGAGGATGGTGAAGTCCATCCGTCCCAGATATTCGGTCACATTCACAGTGCCGGTGAAGACCAGATCCTTCAGATCCAGGAGCTCCGCAAGCTCAAAGCACTCAGCGGCGTATTCAGGCTCATCGTCAGTCGGTCCCATGATCCACAGCTTCAGCTCCGGCACCCTCTGCCGCGCCTCGTAATAGGCCTGAATCATGGTCTTGATATCCTTGATGGCCGTGACCCTGGCCACAGCTCCCACATTGATATGCCCTTCGTCTTCCGCCCTCTTGCCCGGGATATCTTTGAATCGCTCGGTCCTGATACCGTTAGGGGTTATGCGGATCTTGTCAGGTGAGCATCCCAGCTCTATCTGCAGCTCTTTTGCATGCCCGTAGAGGCATGTCACCAGATCCGCACGGTCGTATGCTACCTGCGACATCCTGTAGAACTGATCGATCCATATATTCTTGTATGTATTCTGTACCCAGGTCGCCTTGATCAGCTCCTCTTCGCGCTCCCTGGTATATATACCGTGTTCAGACACTATCAGGCCGCAGCCGTATAGGTGTTTTGCCAGGCAGCCCAGCACTCCTGCATAGCCCGTGGCCACGCAGTGGTATATGTCAGCCTTCGGGAGCTCAGCCTTGAGCACCAGGAAAAGCGGCAGGTATATGGAACGCATGGTCCATAGAAAATCCGAGAATACTATCTCCGGAAAGCGCTTGTAGTACAGCTCTTCAACTATGCGCAGGAAATCCTCGCCCATCAGCAGTGAATCCACCGACAGATCGTCTCTTCTGAACAGATCAAAGATCAGGTCCCAGTCACACTGCAGATTGAGCACCAGGCTCCTGAGGCCGGCGTATTCCGCTTCTGAAAGCATCCTGCGGCTGCCCCGGCGGCTGTGGCTCCAGTCAAAGTCGGTCAGATACACCTCGTATACCTCTGTGACGTTGTCCGGCAGCTGATATGCAAACTCTCCCCTGAGGCTCCTGTCAGCCACCACGGTCATGAGCACTATCTCAGCGTTCGGGAAGGACTTTATCATGCTGTCTATCCAGCTCGAGACGCCGCCCACTGCATACGGATAGCAGCCTTCCGCTACAAAACATATCCTCATGGGGCATCCTCCTTCAATGACAGTTCGCTTAGAGGTTCATCCGCCGCGACTTTGATGCGCACATAGCTCCTGTTGACCTTGAGAAGATATGCGTCCTTCTCTATCTCCGTGAAAGTGCCGCCCTCCATCTCAGTAATAGTCTCCTCGTTCAACCGGAGAATGAAACAGGATTCGGTGAGCAGCAGAGGGAGTGTCAGCTCTATCTCATCGCCCTCGCGTTTATAGTCATAGTCCGTCATCAGATATCGGCGTATCCTTGCGTCGCAGTCCGAAGCTGTAACACGGTCGAAGGCCTCGAACGGCTTACGGTATGTGATCAGGTTGCTCAGCACCTTGTCAGCCAGCTTCTGCCAGCGGTCCTTATCTGTCTGCGGCCACCATATAGAGTTGAAGTCACAGTAGCAGCTGTCGTAGGCCATGCTGGTCTCGCGGCAGAGCAGGGCTATATCCTGCATGTAGGTATGCGTGGCAGCGTCATCGGCTGCGCGCTGCAGAGTCACATTCCAGCTCAGGTAATCGATCGGTGCTTTGCCGTCCTCAGCGCGGCTCACTACAGTCTTCAGTGAGCTTAGTTTTGACATTTCGACTGCATCCATACTATCCAGTTCCTTAGGCTCGGCATAGGCTGAATAAATATGCACGTTCTCATCTCCGCCGGACAGCACAGCTCTGTCAGACTCGATCTTCTGTGCAATAGTAGTATTGTCCCTGATCCGAAGCGAAAGCCCAAGTTCTCCGTGGAGGGCGTGCATCTCCTTTCGGAACACCTCGGCCAGCTCTGCAGCAGGTTCATTATCGTCGTTGTAGTTGAACTGCGGTGCGGCGAAAGCCGTTATGGCAACTCCGTAGCGGTTCGGAAGGAAACTCAGGCTCGGCAGTATGATATTGCGGCTGGTATCCGTCATCTCGCGCCCGTATATCGGCAGCAGCTCATCGCTGTTCTCATTGCTCAGGGCCGGGAAATCCAGAAGTGAAAACACCTGAGCGTTCAGTACCGGATAGATCGAAGTAGTCTCTATCTTTGATAAAGCTGACTGTACCACTCCGCCGGCTATATCCGCATCGTTCATATATGGGCCATTCACGGCGAAGAGCTCGCCTTTGCCCTTGTGATGCCGCCACATGATGGCCGGCATGTCTTCATTTTTGAGTTTGGCTTTTTCTGCCTTTTTTGCATCCTTATCGTTGAGAATGCCGCTCATGTATGTCTCAGTACCGACGCGCACGACATACCACGGAGTGTCCAGCGGCAGGTCCTGCCGCTCCTTTGCTTCCTTCTTAGTCTCAGGTCGGTATATCCTCTCGCCGCCCAGCAGGAAGCCTCCGAAAAGGTGCACTCCGCTGAGCCGGACCTTTGTACTGCGTACGCGGTTTATCCCCAGAAGTTCCCTTAGCTGCTTATTGCTTTTGATCTCATTGACCGACGGCAGCGAAAGACAGAGGACATTCACTCCCTTATCCATAAGCTGTGAAAGCGCCTCAGTGTTCGCCGGAAGCGCATCTCCCGGGACCAGGATCAGCTCTGCATCTGCGCATGACGGATCCTCCGGCGAGGATGCAAAGACCAGGGTGCGCTTGGCGTAACGCGCCCACTGCACATATGCTTCCGCCCCCGGTGAATCCTCGCTGCCCAGATAGACCACTCCGGTCACGTTCCTGTTCGTCACAGTTCCTTCATCCGGAGCTGTCCAGACCGAGTCCTTTTTGAGGCCCGTTTCGACAGCCTTTGCAGACGGGTCCTCGCGCTCCCAGTGTTCCTTGCCCAGCTGGGTCCCCATAAACAGGAGGAAGATCGCGATCATGGTCAGCACTATTGAGAAATACTGGCGTCTGGAGATCATTTACTGCGAATACCTCCTATGATGACATCACCTGTATCCATACGTCTTTCGTTAGCCAGCTGTATGCGGCCTCTGTCACTCTCGATGCGCAGTGCGATCTGACAGTCTCCATGCTCCAGCTCCGATACGGGGATCTCCGCCTTTAAGGTGCATGAGCCTGTATCTGTCCCTCCGTACAGAGCCCTCAGATCTCCTGAGAGCGGCATGCTGAAGCATTCCTCCCCGTCTCTGATCACTGACAGCACCGGGCGCAGCTCAAAGTATGCCGGAGCAAATCCGACATTTCTTATATCCACACTCACGCTCAGTTTGTTGCTCAGATAGCTGTACTGCACATCAGCGCGCGACGCCGTAAAGCGGTAGCCGAGGTGCTCACGTATATAGCTGAGGCCGTCCGTTCCGTTCCATACGCCGCCGCTTACCGTCTCTGAAGCCCATCCGTTCAGCACCCTGCGGTCGTAGTCTTCATTCAGATAGCTGGCGTGGACAGTATTCAGATATTCAAGCGCTTCCGTAAACTTGCAGTCATACTGTCCCTGTACGACCTCTCCGCCGTTTGGAACGCTGCGGCACAGTTCCTCCTGGAAAGCCAGCTCGTCATCACGTGACCACATCTGTGTATATCCCGTCTCGCCCGCGGAAGCACCGGCGTATGTGCCTAGGTCGCTGATGCTGCCAAGCATCCCGTCGTTGAAGAGTCCCATCCTGGCACGTATGCCCGGGGACGCTTCCTCTGCATCCGTACGGCCGCAGATACAACGCCACTGCATCGGCATGCGAACGGCCATATAGACGGACGGATCCGTCTCCTCGGCCATGATCGCCGCCAGCGCCCGCCAGTGTTCCGAGCCTGTATAGCGAGTTCCGTTCATCTCGCCCCAGTTGCCCACGAAGAGCCCCTGAAGCGTATATATGATATCCGCATTGTCGTTGATTACAGGCGCTGTCTGCTGCATGTGGCGCTGCACGATCTCTTTGCGCAGAGGCTCGCGCTCCATGTTGTGCCCATCCCAGTCGTATACAAAGCGGACTATGTAATGCATATCCAGCTGACGCATGCCGTCGAAAACGGATGCGAGATTCCCGATACCTTTTGCGCTGATGTCTCCTCCGCTGTATTCGCAGAGATTCAGCTCCACCAGCGATATGCTGTGTCCCCTGTCCCACGATAAATTATCCTGCACCGCCTGTGCAGGGTCCATGTCGTCGGACAGAACGATGCCGTGGATCAGGTAGAATCCCCTGTCGGGATTGTCCAGTTCTTCACTTGTCTCACGCAGCTGAGCAGCCTCTGCGGAAGCCACCCAGCGGTCATTGATAAATTTCATCAGCAGTCCTCCTGCTGCCAGAAGCAGCACAAGCACAATTATAGCCGGCAGGGTCAGTTTTCTTCTCATTTGCCGCTGCCTCCCATGACGCCCAGTGTATACAGGCTCGCCGGGTTCTGCGTGATGCAGCAACACATGAAGTCATCGTCCTCGTATACCACGCGGCAGTCTCTCGGATGCATCGAGCTGAACACCGTGTACCACTGATAAGCCTTCGACTCAAGTACCCTTCGTCCCTCCGCATTTGTGGCCGAATCCGAAAGCTTGCCTCCGTAGAATATTTCATCACCCGCAGCCATTTTGGAGATCTCCGTGCACAGGATCTCAGGACACTGGCTTGCGTTGCTTACATATAGTTCAGGATATTCTTTGCGGGCCAGCCATTCCGGACCGTTGGCGAAGTGATACTGTGCATACTTGATCGGTTTTTTCTCTATATACAGCAGCAGGTACTTCGTAGGTATGGTATAGGTCTCATCGTGTTCCTGCTCTATAAAAATCAGTAATTCCTCATGGAAACCGTTCTCGATGACCTGATACAGCTCATCCGTCGTGGATATGATGGTATAGGTCTGCGGAGGCAGCGTATCCATGATGTGGTTGGTCATCTCCACAGCAGCGCTGTATCTGGTCAGCTCGAAGTATGGATAGCTGTGAAAGACCCCTCCCATCTGCGTCCCGATATATACGCCTAAGAATGCGGCCAGCGCCAGCACCTGCATCAGCCTCTTATGCAGGAATCTTGCCAGCAGTGCCATCAGGCAGTCCAGCGGGAATGCATAGAGCATCACCAGCAGCATCTCCTCCGTGGAGAGCAGTCTTGATCCTGCGACCAGTTCCGGCAGGCCCAGCGCAGCAGCGCTGTACATGATCATGAAGATCAGCGAGATCAGTGCAACTATCAGTATGCCATCGAAGCGGTCCCTGATGACGGTCGCAGTTTCTTCCTTCTCTTCCGCCCGCCGCTTCGCAATAAAATCTCTCAGTGTGAGTATGAGACGGGCTGCCAGGGCAAAGACGATGGCAAAGGCCGTAGCCGCCAGCACTGCAAGTGAGCGCCGTCCCGGGAACACTGTATTATATCCCGACCGATAGAGTACTTCGGCCTTCTCTTTCAAGCGTTCAGGCAGAGGCTTCGGCGGTTCATAAACGATCTCCTGCCCTATGCTGCTGTCTTCAGGAAGCTCTGAAGCTTCCGGTGCTGCAGGAGCTGTTTCTACTGCAGCCGTCTCTGTATCCGTCTGTCCTTCCGCCGCATCCGCTTCTCCGCCTGCGGTTTCCTGTTCTCCTGATGAATCCCCGGATGCTTCGGACGTCTGCTGACCGCTGATAACGGCGTTGTCCTCTCCCTGCTCAACTACACGGACAGCCCACAGCAGGGATCCCTGCAGCGGATATCCCATGGCAAGAGCTGCCGCCATCGGTACCACAGCGACAGTCAGAGACAGCATCACAGCTGCCGCCAGAGGCAGGAAGCTTCCGCGCCTGAATACCTGCCTGATATAAACCAGAGCGATAACAGCGCAGAAGAAAAACGCGACGATAGTTATATAAAAATGCACGGCGAGGGATACTGCCACCGCTCCTGCAAAGAGGAAGAGATCTTCATCTCTGAGCACTCCCCATTGCCGCAGTTTGAGAGGATGCAGCCGCACCCTCTCCCCTCTCATGACCCGCCGCAGGAACCGCAGCAGGAATAGTCCGCTGAGGAACGAGGTGTATAGTGCATACTCCATCGGCAGCGTCCATGAAAGCCTTGACATGGCAAACACTTCGTCTATACAAAGCTGATCAAGGCAAAGGAAAGCTGCCAGAGCTGCCGGGGCGGTATAACGCCAGTTGAATACCTCCTTCATAAACAGCCATGCGCTTATCAGCAGCACATGAACGTGCAGGCCCGCAAAAAACAGCACACCGGAATACAGAGGTATCCGAAACAGAGTGCATGTCAGATAGATCATGCAGTGCATGGCCTCCGGGTATATGCCGTTATAGAATGCCTTGCCCTCTGTAAGACCGTGTATCCACTGATGATGGACGTATTGGTCTCCAAAGCCGTACGAGTGACCGTCAAAAGCTCCCCAGCTGAAATACACAGTACCGAATAAAAGCGCGATCAGCAGCAGCCCGTACTCAAAGCGGTGACCACGGACCGCGGAAGCAACAGGTGCAAACCAGGCCGAGATCCCGGCCTTAAGGCGCTGCCATGCCCGCATGAACAGCCGGCGGGAAGACATGGTCCTGTTATGCAGGGACTGCATGTCCTTCGCAAGTATGCGGAACGGAGGATGATTCACGAACAGCCTCCAGAAGAACAGCCCAAGAAACAGCACCGTCGTCACCCACGGACGCAGGCAGTGGATCAGACCCAGCAGCAGCACCATGGTATTGACCAGCAGCACAGTTACCGTTACACAGAAACCGTAGCGGTATGTCAGGCTCCTTCCTTTAAGGTGGTTCTCAAAGACCACCTGCGGCCATACATACAGCACGAAGTCGTAAGCCAGAAGCAGCTTAAAATATTCACTTATCCAGTACCACTGACCCAATGTACGATCTCCGGTTTAGTTTATGAAATAAATAATGACTGTGATTTGAAATTATAAAAAAACTCTGACCATCTCAAGCGTCTCATGATCAAGCGGGATGTCCGACTTCTTGAGCTCATCCAATACTCTGAAGAAGCCTTCCCGGTCGCCCGTTGCGTAGCACACCCTGAGCCGGCATGTATAGCTTGTAAGCGCGTTCGGATACAGTTCGTCGGAACGGCCGCACCATTTGAGGCAGCGCTCGTATTCTCCCTGCTGCTGCAGGGCGGTGATAAGCGCATCCAGCTCGTATGCGGTCAGCATGTCGCGGCGGTCGATAAGACGCGCCAGGTCTTCCATCATATCTGTATAGCTCTTCTGCTCCTGATCGGAGAGCACCTTCTGCCAGAGGATCTGGCGAAGGTCGTCCAGAAGCGTATGAGCATCATCCATCTCTTCTGCCAGCTTCTCCATGATGCCCTGCGACTCCGGATCAGGCACACCGTCACGGGCCAGCAGGCCCTGGCGGTAGGATTCTTCCTTGTTGCGCTGACGGCGCTGCTCCTCGCGGTACATAGCCACGGCAACAGCGTTTTCTGGCAGTTCCTCGTCATCCTCGCCGGAATTCAGCGATGCAGTCTCCGTATCAGCATCAGCTTCAGGCTCCGACATCAGCCTCAGAGTGTATTCCTCAGTATCATAAGCAGCGACCTCATCCTCGAGTGCCTTTATATGGCGCCAGAGTTTCTGGAAATTCATGCGCAGTTTGCCCAAAGTCTCCTGCAGCACAGTGGCCGCATAGTGCGATACCTCGCTGTCATCGCTTCCCAGGGCCAGCGTGATTGTCGAAAGAGAATTGCTTATATCCCGGCGCACGATCTCTATCATCAGCATGCGGGTATTGGCCTGGTCGGTAACGGCAATAGCCTCCTCGAGAGGGACAAAGTTGCGCTCGTGCTCCTCATCGGCCATCAGCAGTGTCTTGGCACGGTCCTTGCTGAAGATGACATCGTCCAGATCTACCGGCTTTCTGAAGAATATCCTGTAGTACAGCCAGCAGAAAAAGAAAAATACGGGACCGGCGACCGGACAAAGCAGCATGACAAGGCAGCGCAGCTTGTAGCTGTCTGCCTGAGCCTGCGGCAGGAGCCTCCGGTAAAGCCAGTAGATGTCTACCACCAGCAGATTGAGTATAAGTACCGCCAGGAACCACGGAGGCACGGTCCATGTCGTATTCGCCGCAGATGTCATGGCAGTCTCTCCACTTTGCGGCAGTTCACGCCTGAGCGGATCAGACGTTCCATAACGATCTCCGCACCCTTATCGTCGGTATTTGTGAGGAGCACATACATCCTGCCATCCTCATTCTCGCCAAGATAGTCGTGAGGTCTGATCTGTCTGGACAGAGCCTCAGCCTGTGCCGCTGCGGCTACCGGTATAGCTGCCTCATTCAGGATATCCGCCGATGCAGCCACTCCCTCGAGAGGGTCTGCCTCCGTCGAACTTATCATCTGATCAGGAGCGTACATATCAAGCTCGATGAGCGAGTACACTATAAGGCCGCGGCCGCTGGCATTGATATAGGCCTGCACGAGGTCGCGGAATTCCTTTGCGTTCAGTATCGGGGTGTTGCCCACGAAGCGTTCCAATCTGAGAGCCTCCAGATATCGGTTGGCTCGCAGTGCCGCATTTTGGATCAGCGCTCCGGTAACAGCCAGCAGGTTTGCCTGTCCCAGTGTCATCTTCTCCCAAGGCAGACGCCATACCATCAGTATCATACGGATGTCGTCGCCGTCATAGAGAGCGCTGGCCATCATAGGCAGGCTCCCATCCAGAGTCTTATTGATGAATACGCGGTGCTTTTTAAGTTCCTCGTACATCGGAGTGAGTTCTACATACTTCACCGAATTGCCGAGCGATCTGGCCGCTTCCGAAGTTGCCGAGAAGAGGCGCGCGTAGGCTCCGTTGTCCACTGTGTATATGGCTACGTCCGGGCTGTCCATGATGTCGCCAAGTATCTCCGTAGCGTAGAAGATCACTTCCTCGAAGCTGTACTGATTGAGGGTCGATGTGATCTCATAGATCTTGCCTATACTGTCACTCTGATTGATGATCTGGCTCTGCATGGCGTCCTTGACCCGGACGTTGCTTGAGTTGATCTCTTTTATGTCGTCTATCTGTTCGGCCAGATATGAGCTTTCCTCCCTGGATTCGCTTCGCAGCAGCTGCAGCTGATCCTTCATGTACCCCACGATCATGCCGACTATGAAGAGCTGTGCGATCCAGATATACGTATTGTAATCCACCATGACTTCATAGCCGCTTCGCGTATACATCTGCCTGAACAAATATCCCGCTGTGGACAGTATCGCAGACAAAGTGGCCTGCTGCTGGCCATGTATGATGGCGAATATCAGCACATATATCAGGTACAGGTCCACACTCGCAAAGAAATCGCTTCCCGCCGCCCGGTTGTTGAGCATGAAGAACGGTATGAAGCATATGAGATTCTCAATGAACGGGAGAAGCGCAGTCATCAGGCCGCCCATCCTCCTGCGCAGGCGCTGATACCACGGCAGGGCTTCCTCCATATCCTGGCAGAATACCTTCTCGTGCTGCAGCATGTATGCCGCTGTCTCATCGATGGAGAGCTGCGCATCTCTCACCCGGTTTATTCCGAACTCTTCACGAAAAGTGCTGTTGTCGAGCGCACATCCGCCGGTGCCGGAACCGCTTTCCTCCACCAGTATTATTTCCTTCTCCGCCTGTTTGTACCTGCGCCCCTTTACTGCGCGTTCAAAGGCTCCACGCACCATTTCGGCAAGCTCCCTCTGGGTGAATGTATGCCCCGAGGACAGCTGATACCGGCTGTGTGCATGCTGAGCCGCTGAAGCTATCTGGGATATGAACTGTACGGCGTCAGACTCGTGCAGGAGCGATAGAGTATGATCCGGGTGTATATGTATGCGGTTCTCCGTGAGCGCCTCAAAGCACATGCGTGAGACCACCGTATCGATCTGTCCGAGCGTCTTCGGGAGATAATAGTATCCTCCCAAACGCACCGTAACGATATCGAGCTCCCTCGAAATACGGAAGCTCTCGCATAGCTCCTCTCCCTGCGATATGGCCATGCCGCGGTAGTCCACTGCGCTCCCGCTGTCTTCCGCCCTGTAGGGCTCTGACTTCGTACCGTCAAATACAGACTCCGAAGACAGATAAATGAAACGCCCGTGACGCAGGCTCGAGAATGCGGTCAGCAGGTTCATAAGGCCGGATATATAATGGACTGCCTCGCCCTGATCATTGCTCCAGCGGAAGTTGCTGTCAAAAGCGCCCATGAATATGGTCACGTCAGGGCTCACACTGCTGAAGACCTCAGGGAGGTTCACAGCGTCGTAGGTGAAATCGTAGCGCTCAAAGATCCGCTCGTACTTCTCCATGCGAAAGCGTGAGCCGGTCAGAACCGAGACGCGGTGTCCTTCTTTATTCATTTTTTTGATCATCTGATTCAACAGACTGTTGGATCCGCCGATCAAAAGTACGTTCATAGTCTATTCTCTCTTTTCAAGTTCTCTCTCAATACTGTCAATAAATATAAGCACATCTTCAAGGACTTCGTCCGCAGGAGTCCCGCCCTGCTCTGCCAGTCCCGCTGCTATCTCTTCAGCCGTTCTGCACTCCGAGAGGCCGCGCCATATCTCAGCACCGGTCGTGTTGAGCCTGATCGGATGGATGTAAGGCCGTCCTTCCTGAGCAGTATCCACCAGCCAGAAGCAGCCTGCAGCCTCCCGCAGCACCAGGCGGCTGTGATGATCATTCTTCATTCTGTGGATCCTCCTTCTCAGATGCGCCCTTTATTCTGGAATCCAAACGCTTAAGCACAGTCAGGGCTACGCCCTTCAGTATCCTGTATTCCTCACTTCGATGCCAGACGAGCGCTATGACTCCGGCAGGAACAGCTGTGCATACCGGCAGCCTGATCAGCAGACCGACGATCCCGCCGGGCATCTTCATGCACAGCAGCCAGGCAGCAGCAAGGCCAGCCGCAGCTGTCATCAGATAAGCCGCAAAGCGAATGAAGTAGTCCGGCAGAGACTCCTTCAGATATTCTTTATACAATATCAGAGGTTCTATCCAGAACGAAACCAGCAGTATGCTCATTGTGGTCCCCAGGAAGACGCCGACCATTCCCATGGTTTTGGCCAGGACGATGGATAATCCCAGATTGACCAGAGCCTCCGCTATCGTCTTCCAGCGGTCATAGTAAAACAGCCCCAGCGCATCACGGTACACAAGCGTAGCATTACGCATGCCGTTCAGATAAAAGTTCAGGATCAGCACCAGAGTCAGAGTCTGGGGAAGTACATATTCCGCACCGAAGCTTATCTCAATAAAGCCCTCCAGTATCACAAACAAAGAAGCTGCAGCTATGCCGTAGATGCAAAAAGCTGCAAACATGCACGCTCTGAAAATGCGGGCAACGGAATGCCTGTCCTCTGTGACGCCCATGTTGCCTACGCTGGCAACGACTCCGTAGATCACACGCTTCAGCACCTGCTCCGCAGAGCCTATTATGAGATAGTAATTGGCATATTGTGCTACAGCCATCAGGCTGAACATCTTCGTAAGTATCAGATTATCGGTGCAGTTTATGACCACAGCACCGGTCTTGTGCATCAGCATGGCCCGGATATCTCTGACGATACCGTATCTCTCAGCCTGAGGCAGCGGGGGTTCTTTTCCCTCCCACAGCAGCGGATAATCCCGCCTGCACATCATGCTCAGACATAAGTTGCGGGCCAGATTGCATACCACATTCAGGCTCAGAAACAGTATGTAATTTCTCGTAAGCAGAAGCACGATGATCTGCAGGATATTCTGTAAGATCAGAGCTCCTGCCGTCATAAGATCGTTGATGTAGTTCCTCTGATAAACCAGGTATACCAGACCCGGCACAGCCCAGAGATATGAACTCACGCAGGCTGCGAGAAACAGAATATAGATAGTCCCCAGCCCATCAAGAGGCTGCCCTATAAGACGAGGCAGGAAAGGATAAAATGCTGCACCCGCAGCACTGACTGCCACTGCGAATATGAGATATACCCTCCGATAAAGAGCCATCAGCTGGCGCTGTCTGGCCACATCGCCCCGGGCTACAGGCCCGTACATAGCAAAAACAAGGGCGGTATCCACCCCCAGCATCGGCAGGGAAAACGCTCCGATCACGTTGCTCAGAAGCCCGTTGATCCCTACAAGATCGCTGCTGAGCAGACGGATAAACACGATACGCGTCGCATAGCCGAACAGGATACAAAGCACTTTTGCCGCCGGTCCAAGGGCGGCATTTCGTGCGGAATATGCAGTTCTGTCAGGCAGCGTGTTCGGCAGTGCCATACCGTCTTCCTCTTCCTAAGGTGTTCGACCTTGATTTAACAATATTAAATGATTATACCAATTCTACATTATATTGTTCAAGACGCAGGTGCCGTCAGCTATGACAGCGACACCTTGTAAAGAGTATTGTTACATGTTATAAATTGGTAAGTTAAAAACGTTTTATCGCCGCAGCGATACGGGACAATACAGGACGCAGAGGACGGGCGCTCAGCCACAGTCTGCTGAGGAAGCGGTACTTCATGTCTGTTACACAGACAGTCTTCCCTTTTCTGATCACAGCAGTCATCACTCCCAGCACCTGCTCCCGCTGCAGCGGTCCCTCCACCGTCTTCTGGTTGTCCCCGACGAACCAGATCCCATCCGAAGAGACCTTCCAGACGCGATGGAGCACCAGGATACCGTTATCACGCCGATACAGAGCAACGTCACCTCGGCGCAGCCTTTGTCCTTCAAGCGGGGCGACGATCACCTGATCCCGTCCGTCAGCAAGAAGCGGATACATACTCCAGCCCCGCGGAGGAAACTGCACGCTCTGGCCGTCGGCAAGAAGAGCCTCGATATCTGCTTTATTCGTTTTCATATCCATAAGCGGTACTCCCGGCGTTTGATTTATCCTGACATGATAATCTTAAGACAGGCGCAGAGGGCTTGGCAAGCCTGAATAGCGTCGTTATCTTATTGATATAAAGAAAGTCACATATGAAGAAGAGCCCTTTTTTCACTCTGCAGATAATATCCGGCAAAGCGTACCTGCTCCCATTCGGGCAGGCCGTCGCTTCGCATATGCCCGGAATACAGCTGGGCGGATGCGGCGAGTTTCTGTGGTCGCTGATGGATCAGTGCAATGACCGTGAAGAGCTGATCGATCTGGCAGTTTCCTCAATGGATGTCAGTGGTGCCGGGACAGCCGGGATCGAAGCTGATCTGCGGCAGTTTATCGGAGAGCTTGAGAGGCTGGGGATCCTGGAAGACGAAAACATCCTCAGGGATGCAGCGGAGCACGAGAGCCGCTATGCCTGTCTCAAGGCAGGACCTCTTCGCGTGGAGCTGAGGGGAGAAACAGAATTCTTCCACCCTGACTTTGCGTCTTTTCTTGTCATGCCGGACGATGGCCGGACGGCCGATCAGACAGTGACCGTTACGGAACTTGCGCCCCCTGATCATGCGGGTCTCACCTGCCTGCTTCAGAATTCGGAGCTTGAAGTCTACAGCGGTGACAGCCGCATACTTCTCCGCTTCCCGACGATGCCGGATATATCGGCATGCGCTTTGTCCCCTGACGGGACCGAAGCGGTCTTTTATGTCCGTCGCATTGATGAGATGGATGAGCTTCGATCCAGCCTGTTCCATGCCATTCGTCATGCAGTTTTGTACACGGCACAGCGCCGCGGGCTGTTTGTTATACATGCTGTATCTGTTCTGTACAGAGACAGGATCTGGCTCTTCTCCGCTCCGGCGGGCACAGGCAAGAGCACGCATGCAAAGCTGTGGCAGAGCCTTTTCGGCGTCCCGGTCATAAACGGAGATCTTGCAATGCTGTCAGTTTCTGAGCACGGACCTGTCTTCCACCCGCTTCCATGGTGCGGCACATCCGGCATCGCCGCTGATGAGACGCATCCTCTTGGCGGAGTGATCTTTCTGAAGCGCGGCCTGGAGAACTCAGCTGCCGTCCTGGCTGCCGAGTCCAGACAGCTGCGGCTGGCCAACCGGCTCATCTCGCCGGTGTGGACTCAGGCGCAACTGGAGGATAACCTTGCCTTCGCCGATACTCTTTCGGCTCGGACGCCTGTGTGGGAACTGACATGCACCCCTGAACCGGGGGCTGCCCTCTGCATAAAGGCCGTCATCGACCGCTATCTTGAGGAGGATCATATAAATGTCTGATGATCTGAAGAGCCGCTACAGGTTTTACAGGAAAAGAGTCAAGGAAGGCCGCCTGCGCGAAATGTGGCAGCATGCGATGTGGATATACGATTACGCCAGACGTTATCGCGGTGCTATGGTTTTTTATACCATCCTGGGTATGACGGGTTCTTTAGTGGGTATCGCTGCAAGCATGGTCTCAAGAGATCTTGTAGATATCATCACAGGTCACCGGACCGGAGAGCTGCTGAAGACATTCTCACTTATG
The DNA here is from genome assembly GCA_045604305.1 of Anaerovoracaceae bacterium. Taxonomy (GTDB): domain Bacteria; phylum Bacillota; class Clostridia; order Peptostreptococcales; family Anaerovoracaceae; genus Crickella. Next base: position 25,034 of record JAZUNV010000036.1, read on the forward strand.
ATCGGCGTTGCTGTTGCCGGCATCATCGTGAATCAGGTAACCAACTACATATCCGCACGTATCAGCATGCGTGTGGATGCCGAGATAAAGCAGGATATATTCTCCAAGATCCTTGTTACCGACTGGGAAAGCCTTACAGATTACCACACCGGAGATCTGCTCATGAGGTGGAACAACGATGTCTCCCAGATCTCAAACGGAGTTCTCAGCTTCATTCCTAATCTCATAATAAACATGTTCCGTTTCTTCAGCGCTTTGTATGTGGTGCTGTATTACGATGCAAGCTTTGCGATCTTCGCACTGCTGGGGATCCCATTCTCTCTTCTGATGTCACGAAGGCTTCTCAACCGCATGCAGAACAACAACCGGCGCAGCGCAGCCATGGGTGCCAGGATGTCCGGCTTCAACCAGGAGACCTTCTCCAACATCCAGACGATCAAGGCCTTCGACCTTGCACGGCTGTACGTGGAACGGCTCAAACAGATCCAGAACGATTATATCAACATGCGGCTGGAATTCTCACGTATGTCCATGGTGACCAGTGTTATCCTGGGCTTCGTCGGCCTGGCAGTGAGCTACAGCTCATACGGCTGGGGCATCTACCGGGTATGGAGCGGCGCCATCACATTCGGCTCCATGACCATGTTCCTCTCGCTTTCAGGCACACTGACAGGATCAGTGAACTCACTGACCGCCATCGTTCCGAGTGCCATATCCCTCACCACCTCCGCCGGGCGTCTCATGGACATCCTGGAAATGCCGCAGGAGGATTACAGTGATCGCGAACATGCCGAAGAATTCCTCGAGAAACACCGCTCAGAAGGCGTATCGCTGCGGGTCGAAAACGTGGATTACTCATATAAAAACGGTACAGAGGTATTTGCCGATGCATCCTTCACAGCACACCCGCACGAGATCATCGGCTTAGTAGGTCCATCCGGCGAAGGTAAAACGACTATGCTGCGTCTGCTTCTCGCCATGGTACGGCCGCTCAGCGGCTCAATTACTCTGGAAGCGGAAGACGGCAGTCTGCTCTCACTTAGCCCGTCAGCCCGATGCTTCTTCTCCTACGTACCTCAGGGCAACACAATGTTCTCCGGCACGATAGCCGAGAATCTGCGCAACGGCAAGCCTGATGCAAGTGATGAAGAGCTTGAGGAATCCCTGAAGCTTTCCTGCGCATGGGATTTTGTGAACAGACTGCCGAATGGCGTGAATACCGCGGTGCAGGAGCGAGGTGGCGGATTTTCCGAGGGACAGGCACAGCGCCTTGCCATCGCGCGAGCACTTCTTCGCCGCAGCCCAATACTTCTGCTCGACGAAGCTTCATCTGCACTTGACATCGCTACGGAGCGTCAGGTGCTGAGGAACATCATGGCAGACGAATACCCGCGGGTATGCATCGTAACTACACATCGCCCGACAGTGCTCAATATGTGCACACGGGTATACAGGATCTGTGACAAGCGACTGGATCTTCTCACAGACGAAGAGGTAGAACAGCTTATCACGGACTTTTGATGCAGCCTATCGTTCGGTAGTTCCTAAAGCAATATTTTACCGATCAGACAGCAGCGATCCCCGCAAACAGGTTCGACCTATACTTCAAGCAGCCCCATTACAGCATCGCCGTGGTGGACTTCGTCATTCATTACCGCTTCCACTTCAGGGAAATCACCGATGATGTTCCTGTACTTGTCAGCAGCATCGTATTCGCCCTTTGCAATGATCGGATAGAGCTTTTCCTTGCCGATCAATTTGTACAATGTCGGGACGAGTATGGCCTTGGTAGGATTGGCTTTGACAGTCTGTCCGGTGTATCTGTAGAATACACCAGCGTGTCTGGCTTCATCCCCCGAAAGCCTCAGGAACGCCTTCTTATCTTCCTCATCTGCTACCACGTCAGCCAGCTTCTCATACATGAGCACGACGTCGATCTCTCCCTGCTGGGCTCCCTTCAGTATCTTCATCTGAGCCGGGGTGATAGTCTTGACATCGTCAGGCCCGCTTACGCCGGCCTCTTCCATTATGATATCTGCGAGACGGCTTCCCGTGGTCACGTAGCTCATGTGGCTTTCGCCATCAAGTATCCTCAGCTTTGCTCCCGGTATGCATTCGGCAATAGTCCTTGTCTCTTCCTCTTCAATGAGGTCCTTGCTTCCGGCGATGACAACGGTCGGCACCTTGATCGATGCAAGATCTTCCTTTGAGATATTAGGTTCCACAAGCATCATTTTGAGCTTAGGGTCCTTAGTGATAGAGTACGCGACCTTTACGCCGTACCTTAGCCACGACGCTACTCCATCAGGCGTGAGATTGGCGCTTCCTGCGAGCAGCAGTCCTATCCTGTCTGTCCTCATGGCAGCGAGAAGTCCTATGATCGCTCCGTCGCTGTGACCGAAGAACACCGCATCTTTGATATCAAGCTGCTCCATGAAAGCGACCATGTCGTCAGCCATATCCGAATAATGCAGCTCATCGACCTTAGTGCTCAGTCCGTGGCAGCGCGAGTCCACGGCGTACACCGTGAAATGCCTGCGAAGAAGCCAGATGGAACCATTGAAGTCCGTGTGATCTTCGCTGTTGCCATGCACCAGGATAAGCGGTCTGCCCTCGCCGCACTTTTCGTAATACATCTCAATTCCGTTAACTGCGATCTTCATCATATCCTCCTTTACCCTCATAAGCTCATTGATGCTTTATTTGAAGTATTTTTTAATATCGTCCTTATACACGAAGTCCGTCGTGCCTCCGCAGGCCCTGCACTTGTACGAGCGGTATCCGAAGCCGTCTCCGCAGCCGCCGAAGCCTGACTGCAGATCCTGAGACCCGCAGAAGGCGCACTTCTCCTCAGCATCTCCGGCGCGGTCATCGACAGCCATGTGCCGTCCGTAATTAGGCAGCTCTCTCAGATCCTGCCTGCCCGCTCCGCTGAAGCTGAGATCGACCCTCCTCGAGTCCTCCTCTGTCATTACCCACTTACCGTCCGCCATGATCACCTCGTTGATACGATCAAACGGATGTCGATATCCGTTGTTATGCACCAATGTCAATTTCTCGTATTTGTAACTTAATAATATCAAACCTGGACCATAAAAAATACCCTGCCAAAGCAGAGTATTTCTTTTTATGCCTCACCTAATCAAATGCTATTTCTTTACGTGCTTTACCAGATTGATGGCAAATCCCGACGGTAAAGCCATAAACTCGGAATAGTGATTTTCAGATTCTCTTCTCTGGCCGGCATTCGCATTTACGAATCCATGTTTTTCAAGGATAGCCTTTGCTTCATCCAGATCATCCACATTCATCCGGATGACCATCATGTCCTTTGGAACCTGAACATTTGCTAAATCAACAAGGAAGCCTTTCTCATTTTTCATCTGTACACTATCAAATGCGGTTCCTTCCAGTTCGCTCCCTTTGACATGATTTTTTTCAAATCCCAGTTCTTCGAACAGCTTGATTGCTGCTTCTGCTTCCGCAGAAACGATAAGAGGGTCAAATGTCGTGATCTTCATATTATTCATCTCCTTCACCTGTAATGATATGCTGAGTAAGTGTGATCCCATATCCCGATGGCGCGATCAGATAGACATCTACGGACGAGCTTGTCTCTGTGACCTTGTCTCCGCGGGGATTCTTGAAGCCGTGAGATATGAAGAACTCATATGCTTCATCGAAATCATCCACGTTGATACTGATGGATGTCAGATCCTGCGGAACACGCACGGAGCTTGCTATATTGATGCAGTTGCCGTTGGAATCCTTCAATGTATAGTTTGTGTTCTTTCCGCCTTCGATATCGGTTTTAGTGTGTTTTCTCTCGAAGCCGAGTTCCTCGAAGGCCTCTACAATTGTCTTTGCTTCTTGTGATACGACCAATGGACGAAATCCTGTGATATTCATAATCTTCTCCTTTACCCTGTTCATTTTGCGTACCCCGCTATTATAAACCAAAATATCAAGAGTGACTACCATAAATCGTGAAAACACAAATACCCCATCCAACAGCACACTTCCCGTCTATGCCAGCAAACAAAACGCCTGCTAAAAAGCAGACGTCTTGAAAGCCTTTGATCTCATCTTTCTGATCATCCGTCAGCTTATCGTATGCTTCGCGTGCTGCTATGACTGTAGCCCTGCCCTCAGCCGTTGTCGGATCATCAGGGATAGATCTGATCAGGTTCTTTACGGCCTCCACCGGACCAGGAAGGAAATGGACCTTCTTATAGGATAGTTTTGCTCCCGGGTCCTCGTTGATAGCGATAGCCGTTTCTCCCTCGGTTCCTTCAGTGTTCGACCAGCCATATCCCGGCTTCGCATTCTTCACGATGCCTTTTACAGCTTGTTTTTCACCGGATGCAGTAACATCGCCGTCGTTGATCGTTACATTGCTATCAGAGCTGATTATGCCATATGAATCTGTTGAACTGCCGGTAGCTTCCACGCTTCCGCCGTTGATCGTCACATCAGAATATGCATAGATCCCTCTGCTCTGATCCCCTGCAGCGCAAGCCGTGACAGATCCTCCATCGATCGTCATGCTCCCGGTAGTAAAAATGCCATCCCCTGTCAGAGCGAGATTGATACAATTCAAACGGTCATGCAAGGACCGTTTAATAGTGCACCAATGCTACCTATTGACATAATTACTCATTACTCATTTGCTTGACAAACTGGAATTAGCGATTAGAGCTTCATGAAAGACTTGATTTCTTGTTCCAAGAGACGAAATACGTTTGCAACCAGATAGCCATCAGCGATTGCATGATTTAGACGAACGGTCACAGGCATGACAAGCTTATCATCGTCCTC
>JAZUNV010000037.1:0-19968 GCA_045604305.1 Anaerovoracaceae bacterium
ACAAACGGCAACAAGACTGCTCTGAAGGCTTACAGATGGCTCTATGTAGCTGCTGTAGCTATCGGACCTTTCCTGCCACTCGCAGTTGTTTGGGACTTCGCAGACCTGATGAACGGTCTGATGGCATTCCCGAACCTCGTAGCTCTGTTCGCTCTCTCCGGCGTTGTTGCCAAAGAGACGAAGGACTTCTGGGAGAGAAGACAGTCCGGCGAGTACAACGACAACCTGCCTGTTAAGAAGGCTAAATAATATAGCTTTACAGGTACGGCTGACTGTAGTCAGACAAACAAAGATCCCGCGTTCGTCGCGGGATCTTTTTTCGTACACGAAGACTGTATGCTATTCATTTCAGTTTCCGGGCGTAGGCGAGAGTCTGCTTGAGCGCGCTTTTCTTATCTATGCCGGCGAGCCGCAGCTTGTGAGCGTAGGCGAGTATCTCGCTGAAGCGCTCGTCCGGCTTCAGCCCGGCCCGGATCAGGTCCTCTCCCGTCACGTGCGGTTTCGCCATCATCTCCTTATACTGCTCCAGCCTCCCGAAAAGGAAGTCGCTGTCTCCCGTGAATTCCTCACTTCCGGCCAGCAGCGGCCTGTCGGCCATGGAAAACCAGATGAGGTCCTCAGGGCATATCGCCTCATCGAACATCCTGTTGGTGGATTTGATCCCCGGCTTGGTCCAGGCATGCATATTGGGGCGCATGTGGAGCGGCACCATGTTGAGGACATATCTTACGACTGCTTTCTCGCCGGTGATCCTCCTGACGAAACGCTCCGCTATAGGCAGACCCTGATTCTCGTGATCGTATGCGTGGATGCGGCCCTTCACGAACTCCGTGGTCACCGCCTTGCCCATGTCGTGAGTCAGGGCCAGCATCATGAAGCTGAAGGGATCCGAAACCTTGTCCCTGAATGCGGCCGCCCGGTCCAGCACCTCCATGGTATGGACCCAGACGTCGCCCTCCGGATGATAGAGCGGATCCTGTTCTATGCCGATGAGGGCCTTTAGCTCAGGGAACCAGACATCGAGCTGATCCATCTCCCTGAGCGACTCGAAGAATATCGAAGGCCTGTCAGAATCCGTCAGCGCCTTCCTCAGCTCGCCCTCCACTCTCTCCTTCGAGAGCGCGGACAGGTCGATCCCGCGGCACAGTCCGACTGTCTCCGGCGCTATGCTGAAGCCGAATCGCGCTGCGAACATGGCTGCCCTGAGCACTCTAAGAGGATCCTCTGCGAAGCTGCCGTCATCGACGTGGCGTATCACCCCCGCCTTCAGGTCCTTCAGTCCTCCGAAGTGATCTATGATCTCCCCGCTTATCACATCCTTCATCAGCGCGTTGATCGTGAAGTCCCGCCTTCTCGCAGCCTCCATGGTCCCTATATACGGGTCCACATCCACTTCAAAGTCCGTGTGTTTCGTGCCGGTGAGTCTCTCCCTCCTCGGCATCGCGACATCGATCCCGTATCCGGCGAGCGAATATATGCCAAAGCTCTGCCCGAATGATAGCGGAGTCCCGAGCTCGCCGAGAATGGATTTCAGCGCATCCGGCCCGATGCCGTGCACCTCTATGTCAACATCGTGACTCTCGCACCCGAGTATTTCGTCGCGCACAAAACCGCCGACGCAGAAGGCTCTCCCTCCCGCATCGGCGACTTTCTTTGCCAGTATCTGAATTATGCTTCCGCTATTACCTCTATCTCGCAAAGCACTCCCTTCGGCAGCTCTCTGACTGCGACGCAGCTTCTCGCAGGCTTCGATGTGAAATAGTCCGCATACACCGAGTTGAATGCGGCGAAGTCTGCCATGTCCGCGAGGAAGCATGTTGCCTTGACTACCTTGTCGAAGTTCGAGCCGGCAGCCTCGAGTATCGCTCCCACGTTCTTGCAGCTCTGCAGAGCCTGCTCCTCGATAGTCTCAGGGACCTCTCCGGTGTCAGGATCTACAGGGATCTGACCCGATGTGAATACGAAGCCGTTGCTTATGAAGCCCTGTGAATACGGTCCGATCGCGCCCGGCGCGTTCTTTGTTTCGATTACTTTCATTTCAGTCTCCTTTATCCTTGCTCAGATCGATTGCTTATTTCTGCCTGGCGACTACCGGGTCAGCCTTGACCTTGCGCCACAGCCTCCTTGATGCCTCGATGGCCTTCTTGTCTGTACCTCTCTTCTTGAGTTCGTTGATGTACATCTCCTCGGTCATGCCGATCTTCTTGTAGTAGGTGATCATCTCCTTCTGCTTGTACTGCATGAAGAAGTAGAGGCCTGCGGTCACAGCGAGTGCGATCAGCATGCCGATCAGCAGTCCCTTCCACTTCAGCAGGACAGTCAGCACTACGATGAGAATGATCAGGCTTGCTCCGATGGCGATCCCGCCGTATTTGATGGTCTTCTGATCGATAGCCTTCGGCTGCTTGATCCCCTCTGCATTGATCATCTGCTTATAGAGGTTCTTCTGGTATGCGCCGGAAGGACGATTATAATACATGTTGTTGCCCTGCATCTTGTTATATCTTTTGCTCATTATTTCTGTCCCCTTTGATATTATTTTTTATTTTCAATTTTTGGTAGTTCTTCTCAAACACAGTAATAATACCATATAAATCAAAAAAGTCACCTAAAAGCTTCAAAAACTGCCGATTTTCAATTACACTTACATGTATACTGTTTTTATTGATCAAATAACAGTTCTGACAGTATGCGCCGGAAGGGATCGGAACCGGTCTCCGGGCACATGTCATCAGGAAAGCAGCACTGTCATAAGGTATGGGACAACATAGATATCAGAAGGAGCATATCATGGAGGGTAAAATGAGATTCGGTGTACTCAGGGACATAAAGGAAGGTGAATCAAGAGTCGTCATGACCCCTGCAGAAGCCAGGGAGCTGGTCAGCGAGGGCTTCGAGGTGTACGTGGCTTCAGGCGCAGGCGCGAAGGCTGGCTTCGCCGACAGTGAATACGCGGAAGCGGGTGCTGTAGTCAAGGATACCAACGAGGAGATCTGGGCCTCATGCGACTTCATCGCCAAGGTCAAGGAGATCGAGCCATCTGAGTACGATCTGATCCGCGAGGGACAGATCATATTCACATGCATACATCCGGCCGCCCACCGCGAGGAGGTGGACGTCCTGCTCGACAAGAAGGTCATCGCGATAACCGCAGAGGATTCACACCGCTACGGCTCGCCTAACTGTGAGGCGGCCGGCAAGGCGGGCTCCTTCATGGGACTGTGGGCTCTGATGAGCAATAACGGAGGTATCGGCAAGTTCGCGAGCGGAGTAGGTCCGTCCGATCCGGTCAGGGCAATCGTATGCGGCGCGGGCACGGTCGGCAAAGCCGCGATAGATACGCTCTACAGGCTTGGCGCCGATGTCACGGTCGCAGATGTTTATGAACCTGTGCTCGAGGAGATGAAGCAGAAGTATCCGGGCATCCACACAATGCCTGCCGGCAGAGAATCCCTGGCTGAGGTCATGCCTGATATCGACCTTGTGATCAACTGCGTGCGCTGGCCAAAGGACGCGAGCGACTACATGATCACCCGCGAGATGGTCGCCTCGATGAAGAACGGTTCCGTCATATGTGACATCTCCAACGACTACGGCTGCATAGAGACCTTCCGCGAGACTACTCACGAGGATCCGATCTATACCGAGGAAGGCGTCATCCACTACTGCGTCAACAACATCCCGGGAGCCATCGCGGGCTCGACTTCGGTCGCATATGCCAGGGCGCTCCTGCCTCACTTCCGCTCCATACTTAAGGATGGGCTGACGGAAGCCTGCGTCAGGGACGGTTTCCTGCGCAGGAGCCTGACATGCTACAAGGGTTACCTGACCCACGAGGAGACCAGCGGCATACAGGACAGGCCGTGGGTGAAGCCGGAGGTCATACTCGGCATCGAGGACCGCGATCTCGATCCGGCGCCGCCGGCTACCAAGACCCGGTCCGAGAACTACTACGAAATCTGATACTAATCGTAATATGATCTCAACGGCGTGACATGCTCCCTCCACCTGGCTATTTAGTCTGAAGCGGTGGCTTCTCGCTCAACAGGCATAATGGCCTAAGCATCAACGAGCTATCCCCGCGCGCCCCACTCCTTCTCCGATCAGGGAAAACTTTACTAACCGGTCAGCAGGATAGGACTATCGAAGCATTTTCCGCGCCACAGTCCTATATTTACAAATCTCAAATGACGAAATCTAGGACTGATGAAGCATCTGACGCTCTTTAGTCCTATTTTTTTAATTATGAAAGCTCAAAAAAATAGGACTATTTCTATATTTTTTCCCCTTCAGTCCTATATTCCGGGATTTTTCGTTAATATGAAAATAGGACTATCACCGGCGATCCTGCAGAATAGTCCTATCTCAGTTAACAGTAAGCTTTTTATCTTTAACGAATCCCCGCCGAAAACCGACCGCATTTACTCATCGCATGCTTCACGGCCTCTCTGGCGGCGGCCGCCGTGTTCCATGTAATAGGCAGCCTTATCCTTGTACATCCTTGTATCGGCACGCCTGAATACATCCATGTAGGACTCGTCCGTCTCCGGATCATACTCTGCGCACCCCTTTGAGATACCGAGCGGATACAGCTCATATATCCCACCTTCTTTATTCTTCTCTTCGATGGCTTTCTCTACCTCGGCGAACCATCTTACCATATCGTCCTTCGTGGCCTTGCTCCTGCCCGCGATGAACTCATCTCCGCCGACACGGTATACGTTCTCTCTTCCGAACACATCTATCAGTATCTGCGCAGCATCCACGATAGCCTTGTCACCGGCCTCATGCCCCAGATTGTCGTTGTATTGCTTGAGGCTGATCAGGTCGAAGACCGCCAGTACATAATTGATACTGCCGCTGAGCATCGCTTCCTCGACTCCTCTGATATCCTCGAGGTACTTGCTCTTATTGCTCACCCCTGTCATGCCGTCCAGATCCGCGCGTTTCTGTATCTCGCTTATCTGTTCATGCAGTTCCTCCTGCATGTCCAGTATCTTCATGGCCACCGAGTCCAGATTATCCTCTTCATAATAAACGCGTCTGACCTTCTTTAAAGCTTTAGCTTCTTCGCCTTCTATGCCCAGCTCACTCCTGAGCTCTCCCAGCTTGTCGGAGAGCACGTTGAGCTGTCCGTGGACCCTTCTCATGCTCCTCCGGCTTCGAGCGTTGATGATCAATATGACCACTGCGCCCACCAGAAGAGAAATGACTCCTATCGAGAAGGTCGTCCTTTCGAGAACATTGATCTGGTCTTCATACCAGGTCGCGTCGAAATCCACGCCGACGACACCCGCGACATTCCCTTTTGAATCCAGTATCGGGCTGTAAGCACTGTAGAATTTGCCCCAGCGGTCAGAATGCGGCTCCCTGTCTACGGAAGATTTCCCCTTAGCTGCTCTGAGAAGAGCCTCAGTAGTTTTCAGACGCTCCCCAAACAAGGCCGGATCATCCGGATCCGAATCAATAACATATGAGAAGTGCCCATACCCCATGTCCCTGACACTGTAGATGTAGGCAAGGCTCGTATTGTCCTTGAAGTAGTCGAGCCTTCTATCTACCTCATTATACTTCGGAGAGCCTACATCCTCCGCGGTCAGCCCGGCGAACTCATCCCCGTCGATCATGCCGGCGGCCGTCTTTGAGATGCTGAGCATATATTCGTTCATCAGCTTTCGCATCGCGCCGGCCGACGCGTCCGTGAGGATATATCCAAGCGCAAAAGTCGCGATCAGTATCACCGCCGCGACTAATACAGTAAATGTAGTTGTAATGCTTTGTTTAAACTCTCTGTCCATACCAGATCATCGGTGTCTTATTCGCTGCCGGTACTGCCGCCGCCCGATTCACCGCCGCCGGATGAGCCGCCGGATGATCCACCACCGCCGGTATCGCCTCCGCCGGATGATCCGCCACCGCCGGTATCGCCTCCGCCGGATGATCCGCCACCACCGGTATCACTTCCTCCGCCGGATGATCCGCCATCACCGGTATCACTTCCTCCGCCGGATGATCCGCCGCCCGAATCGCCTCCGCCGGACGATCCGCCGCCTGTATCGCTGCCGCCGGATGAGCCGCCGCCTGTATCGCTGCCGCCGGATGTTCCGCCGCTGCTTCCTCCGCTGCTGCCTCCTGTCGATGGAGTCACCTGAGGCTGTACATTTGTAATGACTTCATCGTCATCATCCTTATCCTCTTTGCTGTCTCCGTCAGACTTCTTATTTGAATCGCCGCCTGTGTACTTGCCGGCGTTCTTTTCGGTACCATTGGTATAATACTCGCCATTCTGCCTGATGACATTAGCAGGCTTCTCCATGTATTCGCCGCTCTTGATGCCATCGACCTGCCTCATTATCCTGCTCCACAGGGCTGCCGCCTGAGCTGAAGAGCCCAGCATCTCGACATTGAGGTCCGTGCCTATCCACAGAGCCGCCGAGAAGTCAGGAGTGAAGCCGTCGAACCATACGTCATATGTGTCGTTGGTAGTTCCGGTCTTGCCTCCGACCTCTACGCCGGAGATCGCAGCGTTCCCCGCGATGCCCCTGGAAACGACCGACTTGAGAAGGTCTGTCATGATCCACGCAACACCCTCATCGAGGACCTTGGTCGACTTGGATTCGCCCTTGAGCAGCTGCTTATCGTTGCCGTCGGTCACCTTGGTATAGCATACCGGCGTGTTGACCTTGCCTCCACTCGGATATACAGAGTACGCGAGCGCCATCTCAAGCGGCGTGACTCCCTCGGTCATCGCGCCCAGTCCGAGCGCGGCCGGGTTCACATCGTTGGCCTTCTCACTCGTATCGGTCACCAGAGTGGACAGACCGTACTTTTCGAGCATGTCGACCGAGTATTCGAGGCCTACCTGCCACAGTATCTTGACGGCGCAGGTGTTGATCGACTTCTGGAGAGCCGTCCTCAGAGAATTCCTGCCGGAGTAGCTCTTGGAGAAGTTCTGCGGCCATTCCTCGCCGTTTACCTTGAGAGGCTCATCGATCACTACCGAGCTGGCCGTGATGTAATCGCCCCAATACTTAGTACCCTGATTGTCGAAGCCGTAGTCGGTGTACTGGAAGGTCTTGCCCTTGTTGGCATACTCGAAGCTCTTCTGAAGCGCGGCTCCGTATACCGCAAGCGGTTTTATCGACGATCCCGGCTGCCTAGGGCTTATCGCTCTGTTGAAGAGCTTGGAGCCATCTCCGCCGCGGCCGCCCATGAACCCGCTTATGTATCCGGTACCGACCTCCGTCACGACCATGCTGGCCTGGACTTTGCTGCCGTCCTCAGCTGTCGGGAAGTTGGCGTCGTTCTGGAATTCACTGTATATCGCGTTCTGCACGTCGCTCCTGAGCGTGGTGTAGATCTGAAGCCCGCCCGTATAAACCATGCGCTGAGCTTCTTCCTCGCTGATATCGTACTTGTCCATCAGATCCTTGATAACGACTCCCGCCACATAGTCCGAGAAGTACGTATACGCATTCTCCTTGCGCTCGAAGCTCGGAGCGAGTATGTCGATCAGATCGACCTTTGCTCCGTCGGCTTCGGCAGTCGATATGTATCCCTGATCTGCCATGAGATCCAGGACGAGGTCGCGCCTCTCCTTGGATATGTCGTTGGCGTAGAAGCCGGTGCCTTCCGAATCATCCGCATCGTCTGAGTCGTCCGAAGAATTCGAAGAGCTCGACGAGTAGGAGCCGGCCGCGCTGCTTTCATCTGAGTCTTCCTCATTATCGCTGATCTCATCGAGGGAATAGTAGTTGATCTTTTTGATCTCCTCATTGCCCTCTGCGCTCTCGGTGATCAGAGCGTATGCATCAGGCGCCTGAGGCAGCGCCGCCAGTGCAGCGCACTCCTCCAGCGTCAGGTCCTGTACTTCCTTTGAGAAGTAAGTCCTGGCCGCGGCGCTCACTCCGTAGTTGCCGTAGCCCAGATATATCGTGTTCAGGTATGCCTGCAGTATCTGATCCTTGCTCAGGTTGTGTTCGAGGCGCCACGCGATGTACATCTCGGACAGCTTCCTGTGTATGCTCCTCTGGCTCTTGATGTCGGCCAGATATGCGTTTCGGGCCAGCTGCTGGGTGATGGTCGAAGTGCCGCTGATAGCCGCCGATCTGCCCGTAAGCTTCGACAGCACGGCTCCTATCATCCTGCGCCAGTTGAATCCGTGGTGCTTGTAGAAGGTCTTGTCCTCTACGGCGATGAACGAGTTGGTCAGGTTCTCAGGCATGTCGCCTATCGGCACTATCTTCCTGTCCTCGGTGTAGTGCAGTGTGTCGATCTCGTCGCCTGTGATGTCGTAGAGTATGGACGAGCGCTCGATATTCGAGTACAGGCTCTCCTCATTGATCCTTCCGACCTTTATCGCTGTTATCAGCACGGTCGCGAGGACGAAGACGACACCGAGTATGACAAGATCACACAGGATCATCAGGATCTTGCGGCCAAGCGTTGCCTCCGCGAACCTAGCTGCGTATCTGGTGAAGAAATTATCCTTAACTTCTTTTGCTTCCTTTACCGGCTTTTCTCTTTTATATCTCATTTTCCGTCCTTTATATATCCTGCTTTGTCCTTTCAACAGAGAGCACAGCTCCAGCGAGTCCGCCTGAATGGAGCGAGCGACTCCGTAAACAGATGCAAGTCTCCACGGTCGGAGATCGATACCTTCCACCCGCGGCCGAGGATGGGATCCGCCGCATGCTTTATTGAGGCGGAAGACATCCGACATCTGTTATACAATTACATGCTTTGTTATTGTACCACAGATTGATGAACATATTTGAAGTTTTGGTGGAAGCTTCATCACAATAAAGACGGACAAGGTCATCCCCTGCCCGCGCATCCATCTCATTACGATCCGTCTCTTTTCACTGTCCTTATTCCAGCCCCGGGAATCCGAGCTGCCTAAGCGCCTCGAAAAGCACTATGTTAGCCGAATTTGAAAGATTGAAAGACCTTAACCGGGTGTCCTTACTCATCGGTATCCGGATCGCCCACTCTTTCCTCTCTTCTATGAGTTCGCGAGGAAGTCCGGCAGTCTCGCGCCCGAAGAGTATCATGTCCTCGTCTCTGAATTCCGCCTGAGTGTAGAGCTTATCCCCCTTTGTCGTGGACAGCCACATCCTCCTGTCTCCGTACCTGTCCATGAATCCAGACAGGCTCTCATGCACCTCCAGAGTGACATACGGCCAGTAGTCGAGGCCGGCGCGCCGCAGACTCTTTTCGTCCAGGCTGAAGCCGAGTGGCTTCACCAGATGCAGCACGCTGTCCGTCGCAGCACAAGTCCGCGCAATATTACCCGTATTCGGCGGGATCTCAGGTTCTACCAAAACGATGTGGATCGACATGATTAGTCTTCCCCTTCTAGATCCATGAACTATAATTGAAAATCTTCTTCCTTCATATATTATTGCACCTTCCGGACTCATCCTCAAGCGGGTTTGCACGAGCGGAAGTTCTGTGCCCTGCACCGGTTCTCCTCCTGCTGACTCCCGTCATTCGAGGACTGCATCTTTGAGCACGCCGTACTGATACCCGTCCTCTTCATAGAGATCGTATTTACCGACTACCGTAACGTCCTCCCCGTCCGCAGGATAATCCTCCGGGCTGAACTCATCCGTAGTAATGAATTCTATGCCCTGAGCGCAGCATGCGGTGGCATCCCTGATGAGGCAGGCATAGTAAGTGCTGCCTGTTTCTTCGTCGTGATAGACGGACATCGAGCCGTTCATCCTGATCTTCCTGCCAAGGTATGCGTTCGGCTTCATCATCATGTCATTGACGACCGCATAGACCATCGTCGATGAGAGTTTGGAAAGGTCTACCTCGACCCCGCCGGGTCCTCCCAGAGTCGATATGTCGATCTCCGGCTGCTCGTCGATGTTGTTCCAGTCGCCTTCTCCTCCGCTTCCCGCATCCTGTGTCTCCGATGCCGCGGCATCGGCGGTCGCGCCGTCATCCGTATCGTTGCTTCCTCCGCAGCCCGCAAGCATGGCCAGGCTGACGATCAGGATCAGCATCAGGCAGTTCAATCTGAGCCATCTGTTATTGATTTTCATTTTGCATGACCTCCGTTAATCATCTCTGTCAGGGCGCACAACCCGAAGACTGCTGCGTCAGCAGCGACTATTGTCGATCCCACAGGCGTTCCGGCAAGGATCGAGATTATGATCCCGGCGAAAGCGCATATGACGGATATGACCGCAGAGCTGATCGTCACCATCCTGAAGCTTTTGAACAGCCTCATCGCCGAGAGCGCCGGGAATATTACAAGCGCGGATATCAGAAGCGATCCGACCAGGTTCATCGCAAGCACGATAACGACCGCTATCACGATCGCCAGGAGCGTGTTATAAAAGCCGGTGTTGACGCCGGACGCCTTTGCGAAGTCCTCGTCGAAGGTCACCGCGAATATCCTGTTATAGAACAGTATGTATATCGCCGCAACGATCAGTGACAGCACTACGCAGACCCATACATCAAGCGGCTTGAGAGTCAGTATCGACGTCGATCCGAACAGCGTGCTGCACACATCGCCCGAGAGATTCGACGACGCTGAGAATATGTTCATGATCAGGTATCCGAATGCCAGTGAGCTTACGGATATCATCGCTATGGCTGCGTCACCCTTGATCTTTGTATTCTGCCCGGTCCTGAGAAGCAGGACAGCGCATATGACTGTGACCGGAAGTATCAGCGCCATCTGGTTGGTCATCTTAAGTACGCTGGCTATCGCAAGCGCGCCGAAGGCGACGTGCGAGAGACCGTCTCCGATGAACGAAAAGCGTCTGAGCACGAGCGGTACGCCGAGCAGCGCCGAGCAGAAGCTGATAAGCACTCCGGCGATCAGCGCGTATCTCACAAACGGATACTGGAAATACATGTTGAGAGTATCAAGCATTTTCGGCGCCTCCTCTCCCCGCTATCCTTCTGCCCTGACTGCTTTGCAGGAATTCTTCCACGCTTCCGTAGAAGATATCCTCCGAGACCATCAGTATGTGACTTGCATAAGAGATCGCGGCGCTTATATCATGCGAGATCATTATGACAGTCATCCCGTTTTTGTTAAGATCCGAGATCAGTTCGTACATCTCAGCGGTCGCGATCGGGTCGAGACCTGCCGCCGGTTCGTCAAGCAGGATGATCCCGCCCGCGGCGCAGAGGGCCCTCGCCAGCAGCACTCTCTGCTGCTGTCCTCCCGACAGCTCCCTGTAGCATCTGCTCTTCAGCTGCAGGGCCCCCAGCCTCTCAAGGTTGGCATCGGCAATAGCCTTGTCCTCTTTGCTGTAAAAAGGCTTGCCTCCGGATGCGCCGAGGCAGCCGGACAGCACTACTTCCCTGACAGAAGCCGGGAAGTCCTTCTGCACTGCCGTCTGCTGAGGGAGATATCCTATCCCGCGAAGTCTCAGGTCCCCGCTGAAGCTGAGGCTGCCTCCCACCGGCTTGTTGAGCCCGAGCAAAGTCTTCATTAGCGTCGTCTTGCCCGCTCCGTTCTCACCCACTATGCAAAGGTAGTCGCCCCCGTTCACCTCAAAGCTGATGCCGCTTGCGACAGCCTGTGATTCATATCCGACCGCCAGATCCCTGGCCGATATAAGTGCCATTTTCCCTCCTTTTTCTACTTGAGCGCTTCCCTGAGTATCTCCAGATTGCTCTTCATCACCGAGAGATACGTCGCTCCGTTTTCGACATCCTGCGCGTTAGTTCCCTGCATGGAGTCGAGCGTCAGTATCTGCTGATCCTTCGTTTTCGTATTGCTTACGATGCTCTCGGCTATGCTGTGATCCTTGCCTTCTATAGTCATTACGCTGCGAAGTCCCAGCTCATCGACCTTGGCTGCAAGGAATGCTATCGTCTCAAAGCTCGCTTCCGTCTCCGCAGAGCATCCGACAAATGCAGCGTAGTAATCGAGTCCGTAGTCATCTGTCATGTACCTGAACGGGAAGCGGTCTCCGAACAGGAGCGTCTTTGTGCGGCCTTCGCTGACAGCCTTCTGATACTCTTCATCGAGTTCCTTAAGCTGAGCGTCATATGACTCCGCATTGGCCTTATAGCTTTCTGCGTTCTCCGGGTCGGCCTTCGCAAGGGCATCGGATATCGCTCCGCTCAGTAAGGAAGCGTTGCGAAGGGACAGCCACACATGCTCGTCGTACTCCGGGCCTTCCTCCTCTTCCTCTTCTTCGCCATCCTCGTGCTCAGCCTCCATGCCTTCCTTGACTTCCTCCTCAACGGCCTTGCCGCCCATCACTTCCATAAGGTTGACGACGACCCTGTCAGGGTTTGCCGATTCCCCGAGAGCATCCTCGACCCACTCATCCGATTCTCCGCCGACATAAATGAACACATCGCATTCGGATATCTTCATCATGTCCTCGGCCGTAGGCTGGAAGCTGTGCAGGTCAACGCCTGAATCGACGAGCATGTCGATATCTATATCGCCGTTATCCGGGCCCGCGATATTTCGCGTCCAGTCATATACGGGAAAGATCGTAGTAACGACGATTATTCCGGATCCGTTGCCTTCTGCAGCATCATTGCTCTGTCCTCCGCTGCACGCAGTAAGTCCAGCGAGCATGAGCAGCGCCGCCAATAATAATGCTGATATTTTTTTCATTACAAAAACCTCCTCAAACTGAAATCCGCACATCAAAAAGACGTACTGCAAAACTAAAACTATTCAGCATCGGAGGCTATTCAATTATTGAGCCTGGTTTTCCTTGAAACAGGTGTCGGGAGGGCGATGCTCTCATCTGTAAAGATCTGCATCACCAGTATAAGAACGAAAAGTGACGAAGCCGCTGCAGCCGCCGGAACACCGCTTCCAAGCTGGCGCAGGCTGTTCTCACTGATCTGGAGAAGAGCGCAGACAGGGCAGTCCTCACCGGTACATTCGTGGTCTGCCTCATACGCTATAAAGTAGGTCGAAACCAGCAGGAAGAGGAGGACGACAAGGATCAGGAAGATCGCCGTGATCTTCCCGGAATCAGATGATCTATGTGCTCTGCTTAATACCGATCTCATCTGTTGCGTCCCGTCTCCTGTTCCATGCCTTTTTACAGTCGTTATAATAACACAATTGCCGGATATAAACAAAAGGAGACCGGAAACCCCTGTCTCCTCCTGATCTATTTGACCTGTCCGCACATTATGCCAGGGACGGATCCTTAGTAATCTCCTGAGCCAGGTCACTGTCTTCCTCCGGCAGTATTAGAGCAAAATCTGTGGCTGCCATTCCCTGTCTCTCATATAATCCTGTATTAAGGAAGTTAAGTAGCATAGCTCTGGACCAACCGTTTTTCAAAGTCTTGTGAACATAGAATAATGCTTTGTCACGGTTACCTCTGCACTTATCAATTATCACTTTATTATGGCCCCACGGAATACAGAATATTATTTCATAATCATCCCCAACTTGAGGACGATTTTTTTCTGATTCATCCTCCTTTAATTTTGCCCCAACTTGGGGCACATTCTGCGCGTTTATTAAGCAAGCATTTGGATATAGCTTATGGGGAGACAGGGGACGGTTCTCTGTCTCCTCACAGTTACACTAACTCTACATGACGTTGTCACTTGAGCATCAATATACGGAGTTATGCTCTTTTATACAGTCGGGGATTCCCGACTGTTTTATTTTTCCTGAAAACGACATGAGGGATTTATCGTTATATGACGGAGTTTAAGCCGGGGAACAAATATGTCAAGAACAGCCAGAAAAATTAGTGAATCAGGGATATATCATGTAATGCTGAGAGGCATCAACAGACAGCAGATTTTCTATGAAGAAGCCGACTGTGTGTATTTTATAAAGCTACTTAGCAAGTATAAAAAAGAATCGGGATACGATCTGTTTGCATACTGCCTGATGGGGAATCATGTTCATTTGCTGATACGCGTGCAAAAGGAACCTATATCGCTCGTAATAAAGCGGATCGCAGACTCTTTTGTGTATTGGTATAACGGGAAATACGAAAGATCAGGCCACCTGTTTCAGGGCAGATTCAAAAGTGAGGTAATCGATAGTGAACAGTATTTCATTGCGGCATTACGGTACATTCTGAGGAATCCTGTTGTAGCGGGGTTATGTAATAGCCCGGATGAGTATGCGTTCAGCAGCGGACGGGAATACTTGTGCGGTGAGACAGGTATATCGGATATAGAATTCGCATATTCTTTATTAACGCCAGCCTCATTGGCAGAATTCGTATCAATCAGTAATGATGACAGATTCCTCGAAATAGATGAAACTATACCTGTAAGGCTGACAGACGACAAGGCTACGGAAATGATTCTTGAAGAATTCGGGGCATTCAAACCTGCGGTCGGGAGGCCTGATGAACGTCAGGATCTATATTTGTCGATACGAAAACTCATCCGAAGCGGGATCTCAATACGTCAGTTAAGCAGGCTGACAGGAATTTCAAAGAAAGTAATAGAAAAAGCGTTGAAATAAGGAAAACTGGATCAGGAGACAGAGAACCGTCCCCTGTCTCCATACTACATCCGCAAAAGGCTATCAGCTGACAGCTGAAGAAATGGCCCTGTTTACTAAAGACAAAGGCATCGAGACATTTTTTGTTTTGACTGCAAGCCCGGGCTACACAAGAGAAATTGAGATGGACTATGCTGCCGTCCGACAATATCTTCTGACAGACAGAGAAGCTCAGATAGCGGAACTCATTATTAAGGGCTATCCTAATAAACTCATTGCTGACAATCTTCATCTGAGTCTCAGTACTGTAAAGGTCCACATTTCGAATATTTTCAGAAAACTGGGAGTGCACAACCGTACGGGGATCGTGGATAAGCTGACCGCATAGATCAGATTTGTCTTCTGAATTGTTGATTTATGCCTGTAAAGAATGAACCCGCCGGTATTAACTTGCGGCGGGTTCTGCTTTGTTTGATTTGAAACTGTTTAGATGTTCTTTCCTACGAAGAATCCGTCACGTACTGAGTTGAGTACGTGCGCAGGCTGCCTGGAGTCTCCGATATTCCAGATGCATGCCGAGACTTTGGCCATGGCTTCATCATAAATGCCGTTGTCCGTAACATATCCGGTGGACTGTATCACTGTATCACAAGGTATCTCATGCTCACCGTCAGCATCGGTGAAGAACACCTTTCCTTCTTCATATTTCTTGAATGAAGCTCCGGTATATGCTTTTACGCCTGCAGCCGGAAGCATGTCGATCATCATGAGCATTACCGGAAGCGGTGCCTGTGCGCGTCCTGACATGATCGCAGGCAGCATCTCAAGGATCGTTACGTTCTTTCCGCATTCCTGCGCGAGCCACAAAGCCGCTTCACAGCCAACCTGACCTCCGCCGATCATTACGACGTTCTCGCCTATCTCGGCCGTTCCCGCAAGAGCATCAGATGCTGTTATAGGATCATCAATTCCATGAAGATTGATCACATGAGGTTTTGTTCCTATAGCGAATACGATATCATCTGCATCGAGTTTCTCAAGATCTTCAGGCTTGATCTCGGTATTAAGATGCACCTTGACGCCTGCTTTCTCTAGCTGCAGCGGATACCATGCAAGGAGCCTGTGGTCTTCTCTCTTGAACTCAGGTACAGCAGCCAGATTGAAGAGCCCTCCCAGCTTATCCGATTTTTCATACAGCTCTACATCATGACCGCGGATGGCTGCTATTCTTGCAGCTTCCATTCCGCCTACACCTCCGCCGATGACAACGACTTTCTTCTTTTCGAGAGCAGGTGTGACCGGATCTGTCTTCTCATAGAAGCACTGAGGATTGACTGCACAGGTAACAAGCCCGTTCTCAAATACCCTGCCGATGCATCCGATCTCGCAGCCTATGCAAGGACGTATCTCCTCAGACTTTCCGAGGCGCGCCTTATTGGCCCAGTCAGGATCAGCAAGAGTCGGCCTGCCGATAGCTACAACATCTATATATCCCTCTTTGATAGCCTTCTCACCTATCTCAGGAGTGTTCAGTTTGCCTGCGCAGACAACCGGAATGTTGACTGCTTCTTTGATCCTCTTCGCATCTTCGAGCCAGAGGCCTTCTTCCTGATATGCCGGCGGATACAGCCAATAGAACGAATCATAGCACCCGTTGCCGATCAGCAGTGAAGTAACACCAAGTGCCTCAAGAGCTTTGGCAAGCTCGATAGTCTCCTCGACCGTACGTCCATACTCCTCATATTCTTCACCCGGCAGAGGACTTACCAGAGGAGCCTTCATATAATGGCGAGGGGAGATGCGTACATCTATCGGAAAGTCTTTTCCGCACACTTCATGGATGCCATTTATTACATCTTCCATAAGAGTGTTGGATCCATATCTGTATTTGTCATCCCGCTGGTTAATAAACCTGGTATAGAATTGGTCTGTCATGTAACCGCCATAGGCCCCGCCTATGCATACTCCGTCAGCACCTGCCTGCTTGGAATAATAAGCGGCATCTATCAGGCCCTTGACCATCTGATCGATTTCTTCTGTTGTCAACGGTCTGCAGATCACACTTGGATCCCAGCGATTCGGTACTGCCGAAGGGGCTACAGGGATCCCGTTCATTGATGGATCAAGCGCTGCAGGAAAAGTGACTCTTCCTGTTCCTGTTCCGAATTCGATAAAGATTTTAGTATCATATGCATGCACCTTATCTACAAGTTTACTGACCTTTGCAACAAACTTTGTCGGATTCTGGAAGGGAGAGTTTACAAGCGGGCTCTTTTCAGCATCGTTGACCGGGCTGAAGCCACAACTGTATATAAGTCCTACTCCACCTTTTGCACGAGCCTCATAGTAATCAATTACTTCATCATTGATATTACCGTCACTGTCCATCCGGCCTCCGAGATGCATCGGAGCCATGGCAATACGGTTCTTGAGAGTAAGCTTGCCGATCTTGATCGGTTTGAATAATTCAGGATATTTTACTGCCATAAATCAATAACCTCCTTCTTGTTGAAACAATACTTAAAGAAGAAACAGTCTCTTAATAAGAGTATCCATTGGCATGAGCACCGGACAATTAACAGATGACTTGCAGTGTGAAAATTTGCACAGACGTGCTATTATGTAAATGGGATCCGGAAAGCCGGAATCTTTTCTTTGCAAATGTAAAAGGAGGCCTAAATTCATGGCTTATGACAGACGCGTTGAACTTTCCGAAGCATTACTGAAACTGCTTGAAAAGAAAAGAATAGAAGACATCACAGTCGGAGAGATAGCAGAAAAAGCCCGCTTCAGCCGCAGAACTTTCTATAATTATTTCACCGATAAATATGATGTACTTTCATGGCATTTTCATCAGGCTGTAGATGTTCATGGAAATGGTAAATTGACCGATTATGAGATCGCTGTCCTGGAATATCTGAAGTCGCACAGGAAGAGCCTGCGAAACCTCGTTAACGATGTCTCTCAGAATGGTTTCAGGAATATGCTGGCCGAAGACTATCAGACCAGATACAGGCGGCACATATATAAGACTGTGATGGATGAATATGATGAGGCGGTCATCCGGTACGCTTTCTATCTCACCTGCAGCCGGCGAATAGATTCTCTTATGCATCATCTGGAAAATGCCTCTGCAGATTCATTAGACTATAGTATCAATATTACTAAAACCAGGCCCGATTGGGTCCTCCGGGATCTCATACCGATCGTCTTTCAGGAGCATTCCTCCAATGACTCATTGGAGGAAGATGAGCATATCTGATCATTGCTTCATAAAAAACTCCGGGCATTGATCCGGAGTCCTGGAGCTGTTATCGAAAGGGCGTAGCCGACGCAGGTCAAGGTTCTCTTCCTTACGGCAACGCCGTATGTTCTGAAGAGAACCTTATGGGGGGAGTCGAACAAATTCGCAATTCTGAAACCGTTGAACTTTCAGCCGTAGCTTGCAGCCTCGCCTCGCTTCGGGCAAACCCGGCATCGGGCCTTCTATCAGTTTCCTTTGGAATTTGGGATAGGTCTCGAAAGGAAGGAGAGACGTTCCTCACCTAGTGTTTCCAAATTACAGCAGGCACGTCATATATACCGGCAGATATTCAATTCCATCTGCAGATCTATAATCCCCTGTATGCAGTACATATGGAGTATTCAGTTGTTCTCCATATTGGTTCATAAGTTTTTTTAGGGAATTCAGTGTATAGTTCTTTCCCGATTTTACCTCTAAAGCTGAAATATTATGTCTGTTTGTCACTTTACTTTTGGCAATCAGGAAATCAATTTTCATTCTCATCGTTTTATCATTTCTGCTTGGATTTGAATAGAAATATAGCTTATGCCCTGCAGCTGTCAGCATCTGTGCAACAATATTCTCAAAGAACATCCCTTCATTTACTTCAAGTTTTCCCAGCAGAAGCTTTTTGTACAAATCATTGCTTATGATCCCGTTTTCGTCAAACGCATGACTGATCAGCAGTCCCGTATCTGCCATATAAAGCTTCATAGTTGTATTGTCCCTATTCATCTTCAGCCCTATACTTGGCTGAGTGGAATTGAAACAGATATTCACGATCATAGAATCGTCCAACCACAGGAATGAACTTTCATATTCTCTGAATCTTGCACCGGTACCAAGAGATGCCAGCGTAAATTTTTTCTCGTGTTTCTGAAGCTGTCCCGGGATCTCATCAAATATACTTTCTACTTTTCTTTCATAACCTTTTGCATGCTTAGCTATATCTGCTCTGTAAAGAGTCAGGATATCTCTTTTAATAAGATCTGTCGCCTCAAAACTATGTGTATTGACGTACTCTTCCACAGCTTGCGGCATTCCCCCTACGATCAGATACTGTCTGAAAGCATCCATTGCTTTTCGATGCAGTTGCTGCCCCAGCGATTTCCTTTCGTCAAAACATTTACGTATTACAGGCATCAGAGTTTCATTATCTATAGCCCATAGGAATTCTTCGAAATCCATCGGATACATCTTTATATGCCGTTCCTCTGATGGTATTACAATGTCCTTAACATTTTCACGTATAGACATGAGGGACCCTGTCTCTATATATGAGAAACGCCCATCCTTGACCAGGTACTTGATGGCAGCTCTTGCCCTTGGGAAAAGCTGTACTTCATCGAATATAATAAGCGATTCCCCAGGATAAAGCGTAACATTATAAATAGCTGACAAATACATGAAGAATGTATCCAGATCGTTAAGGTAGTGATCAAACAGCCCTCTTATATCCTCATCTGCATTATTGAAATCTATGATGATATATGATCTGTATTCATTTCTGGCAAACAGATCCGCGATATAACTTTTTCCTACGCGCCTTGCTCCATCAATAAGCATGGCAGTTCTGCCATTGCTCGATTCTTTCCATTTAAGTAATTCCTGATATATTTTTCTTTTCATTGTGATCACCAAATCAAATTTTTCTAATGCCTTATTATCACGAAATCAAGCTTTTTAGATGCAATATCACCAAAACACGCTTTTTTCAACAACTAATTATCACGAAAACAAAAACTCCGGAACAATGTCCGGAGTCATAATTTGGAGCTGATGACGGGATTCGCGTTTTTGAACCCCTTGCAATTACTGAGTTGCAGGTTGTAGAAAAAATAGCAACCCATTCGTAAGCCACTTTTTCCTCATTCGCTCTAAAGAGCGATGTATACAATTTGTTCTCGTTTTGCTACTACACGAGATTCGAAGTTTGAGCATCACGCATTTCTAAAACAATCATTACTCTTTTATATAGGTTCCCAGCCATCATCGTCTATTAGTAGCAGCCCTTTATTACCAATCTCAGCAACTTTATACTCCCAATCGTTTTGATATAGTTTCTTTGGAATAATGTAAGCGGTAAATAGCACGTACCTACCATATGGATGCATAATGGGCAATAATGGGTAAAAATGTGACAGCACATTTTTATCCTTTTTTCAATGGAGGTACCGGAATGAATGAGATAGCAAAAATGACTAAGATCCGAGCATGGGCAGATCAGGTCGAGGAGTGGAGGCGAAGCGGACTAACGCAG
>JAZUNV010000038.1:0-2589 GCA_045604305.1 Anaerovoracaceae bacterium
GCTTCAGCTCCTGAGAGCGTCGGTCGGGGATTGATACCCACCACCGACGGTCGAAAATGGAACCCGCCGCCTACTCCGTTGAGGCGGGGGACATCCGGCGTCTGTTATATCACTTGTCTCCCCTCTTCGTCACTCCGAGGATCATCTTTTCGCCGTCGTCTTCATGGGCCATCGCAGCTCTGAGACCGGCCGGCACTGATTTCCCGTCGATCATCAAGCCGTAGTGATGCTCGAAGAAGCCGTTCTTCCTTATCTCATCCATCATGTTTTCTTTCGTGAGAACGCGAAGATGTCTTTCCATGTCTTTCGGGTCTATCGCCTTAGGAGCATCACGCACCACATCACCGAAGAAATCCTCGCCCTCAGTGGCGAGTCCGAAGCTCGCATACTCGCTGGAAGGATTGTACTGGATGTAGTGCCCCGTCTCCGGATCGATCGTATAAAGCACGATGTAGTCAGGAGCCAGCGAAGCTATCCTGCCGAGTGATGCTTTTTCCTGTCTCAGCCTCTTCTCTTCCTCGATCTGCTTCATTTGAGCGTCAACGATACTGATGCCAAGTATGATGCGGTTACCGCCCTGCATCCTGGTGATCTTCATGTTGACATACATCGGCGTTCCGGTATCGATCAGCCGGTATGTCGTCGTGAAAACTCCCTGCGCATCGAGTTCACGCAGAACGTTCTCCTTGGTAAACAGCTTGAGGAACGACTCCCTGTCGTCTTCATAGATACGTGTCATCGTATCACGCCTTGCCGACTCGAAGAAGTCCTTGCCGTGCCGCTCGATCGACAGCTCTTCACCGCCGACACGCGAGGAGTATTCGATGTAATCATTCGTATCGAGGTCGATCACGAATATATTGTAGTAGTCAGCAGCAAGCGCTCTTGCTATATCTGCAAAGGTCGTGCTGTCATCAGGCTCTGTGACAGACAGCACGGCGATAGCGACGGCCGCGCTTCCCGTGACAGGGTTGATGCTGACCCTGTATGCGAACGAATGGGCGACAGAGCCGTCAGGCATCTTATCTTCGTAGAAGGATCGAGTTCCGTTTTCGCTGCACTGCTTTATGACTGCCGGGAATACCGGGCCGTATTGTATATCCGGATCCCAGAAATTTATCACTCCGGAGAACAGCTCATCACCGAAATACCGGTTCACGAAGTTGCGATACGAACGGTTGCTTCGGATATATCTGGCCTTACCGTCTTTCACCTCAAGAACGGCGATAGGTATGGTATCGAACGCATTATGATGCGAGCCGCTTCCCTCATCGGCAACTACTCCGAGATCGAAGAGGTTCACCCTTCCTATGCTTTCATAGTACCCTGATTCCCTCGGATCCTCAGTTATGATGAGACTGCCGTTATCCTTCATCTCAATGATCTCTTCAAACGGCAGCGGTTTGCTGTAGTAGTATCCCTGAAGCTTGGAACAGCCTATATCACGCAGGAAGCGCACCTGCTCCTCTGTCTCAACACCTTCACATACCGTATCCACTCCGAGAGAAGTCGCCATCCTCATAAGCTCTGTCAGTATGATCTTGCCCTCCTCGCCTTCATCGAGTTTGTGCATGAAGCTCATGTCAAACTTGAGCAGATCAAATTTTACGCTCTGAAGGACATCCAGCGAGGAATAGCCGCTTCCGAAGTCATCCATCCACACAGGGAATCCAAGGCTGCGGAAGCGCTCCACCTGCTTCTTTATGAATTCGAAATCGCTTCCGATCATGCTCTCGGTTATCTCTATGGTTATCCTGTCTCTTCCGACTCCCGCCGCATCCACTCTGCTTCTGATCTCCTCGACGATGTCGCAGGTATCGAAGTCTGAGCGTGACAGATTTATTGAATGAGGGATCACGCTGAATCCCCTCTCCTTTTGCTCATTCATCAGCTCGAGTATATGATCGACCATGTAAAGATCGAGCTTGTATATCTGCCCGGAGTCTTCAAGCGCCGGGATAAAATCGGCCGGAGACATGAACCCCCGCTCCGGATCGATCCATCTTGCCAGTGCTTCCACGTCACAGACTCTCCCGTTGACAGTCCTCACGATCGGCTGGAGATATACCCGTATCCATCCTTCGCGTATAGCTCTGTCGATGCTTTCTGTGACGTAACGCTTCCTTTCGACATCGTCCCTGAGCTCGCTTCTGTAGTATCTGAAACCTGATGCGTACGTTCCTCCCAGTTCACTGCACGCAAGCTTGGCTCTGTCACATGCAGTACTGGCCGGTACGCCGCCGACTTTGTCAGAGTACAGGCCGACATGTACAGGCAGTGAATTTCCGTTATTGGCCTTGCTGAATTCACTGAACAGCTTTTCGATCTTCTCCTCCATCCCTTCCTTTTGGGTGGCGGCAGCGAAGTGGTCTCCGGCAATGCGGCAGCAGCGGTCGCTTCCGAACAGGCTGACCAGTATCCGCGCGAATTCCTGCAGGAGCTTATCTCCTTCAGAGAACCCGTATTTTGTGTTGAAAAACTTCATCCCGCTGAAGTCCATGTACATCATGTAAGGGACCCCGCCGCTGCTGATTATCTCATCCTTTGCGGCATCGCTGAGCTCAAAGAAATATGTCATGCTCGGAAGAC
>JAZUNV010000039.1:0-25714 GCA_045604305.1 Anaerovoracaceae bacterium
ATAAAGATAAAGGGCGATAAGTTCTATGTAAACGGCAGGCTCATCAAATTCCACGGCGTCAATCACCACGATACGGGCGCTGTGAACGGATATACGATGACGCCTGAGGAGATCGAACGCGACATGAGGCTCTGCAAGAACTTCAACATCGATACCGTCAGGACCTCACACTATCCGCCTGACCCTTATCTGCTGGAGGTCTGCGACGAGATCGGCATCTATGTGGTGGACGAGGCGGATATCGAGACTCACGGAACTTACGTGCACAAGCTCCCGCCGAGCTATAACCGCATCAGCGACGATCCGAAGTGGGAATCCCGCTATGTGGACAGGGCTGCGAGGATGTATCAGAGAGACAAGCTGCATCCGTGCATATTCATGTGGAGCCTCGGCAACGAGGCCGGAGGCACATACAACACGGACAGGGAGTACGACTATCTTAAGAAGTATTCGAGCCTGCCTGTGCACTACGAGAGCGCGGTCCATACCAAAAAGAAAGCCTACGATGTGGGAAGCGAGATGTATCCTCCTGCTGAGCGCGTGCACGAGATAGGCGAGAAGACCTGGAAGGTGAAGCAGCTCTGCGACAGGCCTTACTTCCTCTGCGAATACGCTCACGCGATGGGCGTGGGTCCGGGAGGCATGGAGGACTACTGGAAGGAGATATACTCTTATGACAGCCTGATGGGAGGCTGCGTATGGGAGATGGTCGACCATGCGGTGCTCCACGAGGACGGCAGCTATACCTACGGCGGAGATCACGGAGAGTGGGAGCACGACGGGAATTTCTGCGTCGACGGACTCTTCTATCCGGACAGGACGCCTTCGACGGGCGCATACATCACGAGATTCGTATACAGGCCGATCCGGGTGAGTTATCTGGGCGGCGACAGATTTGAGATATTCAATACCAGGGGCTTCACATACGGTAGACGCTACAGCCTCAGACTGGAGTGGAGCGACGGCAGCCGGGATGAGATCATACCTGAGTGCGAACCGATGCAAAAGTACGTTGTCAGCATTGAGACGGCCTCTCACTTAAAAGCTGCTGATGAGGCGGGCACTGACTGCCTCCTGGATATAAGGACCATAGACCGGAAGACCGGGACTGAGGTCGCAAGAGAGCAGCTTATGCTGAAGGAAAACATACCGGGGGCTCCGTCCGCCAGGGGCAGCGCTCCTCTCAGCTACACGGTAGACGAGAGGAACGGCGGGATCACTCTCAGACTGGGAGATGCGGAGATAGCCTCAGCCGATCCGTACACTCTGGTGTTCAGGGCGCCGACGGACAACGACTTCGTGTTCTTCGGGACGAAGGATCTGATGGAAGACTTCGAGAAGCAGAAGTCCGAATTCGTATCCGTGGAGGAGTCCGGGGGACGCCTGACCGTAGAGAGCCGCATAAGCTGCGGCCGCATCCGCCTCGAGGTCACTGACACATATGAGCCGGCGGATGATGAAGGCAGGGCCGTGCTCGTCACCAGCAGGATACACTGCGCGAAGGGCGGTCTGAAGGGCTTCCTGCCGAGATTCGCAAAGGCGTACAGATTCGATGAGAGCTTCGACGAGGTCGAGTACTACGGCAGGAGCAGCGAATCATACGACGACATGAAGGATCAGGCGCCTGTAGAGCGGGTGAAGTGCAGGGTGGCCGACATGACCGAGCCTAACATAAGGCCTCAGGAAAGCGGCAGCCGCGCGGATACCAGATGGGCGAGCGTGAGCGACGGCAGGACGGCGGTGAAGTTCACGGCAGTGGACAGGGCCTTCGACCTGGGCATCAAGCCGTACAGCGACACTGAGCTCCTCGGCATGGCCCACAGGGAGGACGAGAAGAGGAGCGGCACCTACGTGGCGATATCCGCATTCCAGCAGGGCATAGGCACCGGCATATGCGGACCGGAGACCGCTGACAGATACAAGCATCCTCTCAGGGATGACTATGAACTGAGATTCATGATATGTGTTGAATAAAGGGGAATTTGACGGGATGGAAAAGTACGAGAGAGATCATCTGGAAAGGCTGAGACCTTATCTGCCGGAATGCATGGTGCTGCTCAAAAAGAACGGGGCTTTCCCGCTGGACGGACCCTGCAGGCTGGCGGCGTACGGAAGCGGCGTCAGATACACGGTCAAGGGAGGCACGGGCTCCGGAGAGGTCAATTCGCGCTTCTTCGTGACCGTTGAGCAGGGCCTCAGGGATGCGGGCTTCGATCTCGTGTCCGCTGCATGGTCAGATGAATACGCCGTGTACCTCGAGGAAGCCGTGAAGCAGTTCAGGACAGACATCAAGGCGAGGGCGAGAGCCGAGAAGACCAATGTCATCGCAGCGTCGATGGGCACGGTGATGGCTGCGCCGGAATACCGCATAGGCATGGACTATAGCTGCGATGCGGCGATATACGTGGTCTCGCGCATATCGGGCGAGGGCAATGACCGCCTCGCCGGCAAGGGCGACTTCATGCTGACCGACAGCGAGGTCAGGGACATACGCGATCTCAATGACAGATACGATAAGTTCATGCTCGTCATCAATGCCGGAGGCCCGGTGGACCTGAGTCCGGTGATGGATACCGGCAATATACTCGTGCTGTCGCAGCTCGGAGTCGAGACGGGCGCTGCTCTGGCAGACGTACTGCTCGGCAGGACATATCCCTCCGGAAAGCTGGCCACTACATGGGCAGCTTACGGTGACTACTGCAAGGCGGGCGACTTCGGCACGAGGGACGACTGCGAGTACAGGGAAGGCATATACGTAGGATACAGATACTTCGACAGCTTCGGAAGGAAGCCTCTCTTCGCATTCGGACACGGACTCGGATATACGGACTTCAGCATGGACAAGGCCAAGGTAAAGGTGGCCGGTCCGCTCGTATCCGTATCGGCGAGGGTCGTGAATACAGGCACTCTCGAGGGCAAGGAAACACTGCAGGTGTACGTATCATGCCCGTCAGGCAGGCTAGACAGGGAGGCGAAGAGCCTCGCAGCATTCGCCAAATCCAAGGAACTAAGACCTGGGGAGTCCCAGATAGTAAAGGCTCGCTTCGATATACGCGATCTGGCCGGCTTCGACGAAGAGACTGCCTCATACGTGCTCGAGGCCGGAGACTATATAGTGCTGACGGGACCTGCAAGCGATGAGGTCAGGCCGTCCGCGATACTGCGTCTAGGCGAGGATCTCACAGAGAGAAGATCGAAGAGGATGTTCCCGGGCGCGCAATTCGAGGACCTCAGAAGCAGCGGGGACAGAGACATCGATACGGGACGCATGAGACCGATCACTCTCGATCTTTCGGGCTGCATCACGCAGTGCGCCGACGATGAGCCTGAGGATGAGCCTGAGATCAGCACTGCGATAGCCAACATGACTGAGGATGATCTGGCATTCCTCAATACGGGAGCCTTCGGCAGCGGCGGCATAGTGCAGAACGTCATAGGCGAAGCCTCATCCGGGGTCGCGGGCGCTGCCGGCGAATCCACGGGAAGGTTTGAAGAGGCGGGACTGAGACCACTGATCATGGCGGACGGACCTGCGGGGGTCAGGATAGCAAGGGAGTATTACGAAGATAAGAAGGGCAGGCATGCCATAGGAGCGGCCATCCCTGAGAGCATCCTTGAGATACTGCCGGGAGCCGTAGGGAAGATCGTAGAGAAGGCAGCTGCTCCTAAGAAGGGCGCTGTCGTAAAGGAGCAGTACTGCACTGCCATACCTATCGGTACGGCGATAGCCCAGAGCTGGAACACGGACTTCGCGGAGATCTGCGGAGACATCGTGGGGACCGAGATGGATATTTTCGGCATCGATCTCTGGCTCGCTCCGGCTCTCAACATACACAGGAACGTGCTCTGCGGGCGCAATTTCGAGTACTTCTCGGAGGATCCGCTCGTGAGCGGGCTCTTTGCGGCTGCGCTTACAAGGGGAGTGCAGCGCCATCCGGGGCGCGGGGTCACGATCAAGCACTACGCGGCCAACAACCAGGAGGCCAACCGTTACGCCAGCAACAGCGTGATAAGCGAGAGGGCGCTTCGCGAGATATACCTCAGGGGCTTCGCCATATGCATAGCGGAGTCGGATCCTGTGTCGATCATGACATCGTACAATCTGCTGAACGGCATCCATACCTCCGAGAGCAAGGCGCTGACGGAGATTCTGAGGAGAGAATTCGGCTTCGACGGACTCGTCATGACCGACTGGGTGGTCGGCGGCGGGATGCTGATCAAAAAAGGTTCGAAGTACGGCACGCCTGATCCGGCTCTTGTGGCCGCGGCGGGCTGCAGCCTCTTCATGCCAGGCAGCAATAAGGACTATAAGAGGATCAGAGAAGGGATCAAAAAGGGCAAGGTGGGCGCGGACCAGCTGCGCCTCAACGCGGCTTACATAATGCGCGTTCTGGAGAGACTCAGTGTGTAGCACAGATACCAGGAGGGAGAAATGGTCAGGGAAGTAAATCCTAAGATACACGTCAACGAACGTGACTATCCGGTTATCGAGCACAGATGCGACGATCCGGAGAAGAAAAAACTCGTAAAGAAGCTCGCGGTGATGATCACCGATAATATCCCGCGCAAGCTGCCGGGCCAGATGAAGGAAAACCACATGGATTTCTGGATACTGGACAGGCTCCTCACCAAGGATGAGGTGAAGTTCATGCTGAGCTTCAAAAAGCGCCGCGTAGGCTATACGACGGCCGAGCTCGCAAAGATGAACGGCATGAGCGTCGAGGAGGCGCAGAAGGTCATAGACCACCTGATCTGGATCGGGATACTTGAGCAGAACAGGGACAATGCCGACCAGCACATACAGTACTGGATCCCGAAGTGGGTAGTAGGCTCGGGCGAGTACATGGTGGAGCATCCGATGCTCTGCGAGACGAATCCGGAAGTGGCCACGATGTTCAACCTGGCGCCTCAGGAGCCTCTCGAGCTCGCGGCCAAGCTGATACCGCCGGGCGGCGCAGGCATAGGCATGCACGTCATCCCGGTAGAAAAGGCCATCGAGGGCGAGGTGCAGTCTGCAAGCGTGGAGCACCTGTCGCACTGGCTTGAGAAATACGACAAGTTCTGCACCATGGTCTGCGCATGCCGCAAGGCCCAGAGAGTCAGAGGCGAGGGAGTCGGTGACATAGAGGGTTACATGTGCATAGGCCTTGGGGACATCGCTGAGTTCCTCGTGGAGAGCGGCAAGGACGCTCACTACATCACCCGCGAGGAAGCCATGGAGATAATAGAGCGCGCCGAGAGGAAGGGCTATGTGCACCAGATAACCAACCTCGACGGACCGGACAGGATAGTCGGCATATGCAACTGCTCGCCGGGCAGCTGCTACGGTCTGAGGACTTCGCAGCTCTTCAATACGCCTAACATGTCGAGATCCGCATACCGCGCTCATGTCGATACGGACAAGTGCGTCGCCTGCGGCAAATGCGTGGAGGTATGCCCTGCGGGCGCCGCGAGGCTCGGTCAGAAGCTCTGCCGCGCCGACGGTTCCAAGGTCATGTATCCTATGCACGACCTGCCTGACGACAATATCTGGGGCGAGGACAAGTGGAACTACAACTACAGAGATACCAATAAGATCAACTGCTACGACAGCGGCACATCGCCTTGCAAGACGGCCTGCCCGGCACACATAGCCGTGCAGGGCTACATCAACATGGCCAAGGAAGGCCGCTATGAAGAGGCGGTAGAACTCATACGTCAGGACAATCCGTTCCCTGCAGTCTGCGGCGCCGTCTGCAACAAGAGGTGCGAGGACCGCTGCACCAGGGGGACTCTCGACGATCCTGTTTCGATCGACGAGATCAAGAAATACCTGACTCAGTGGGAGCTCAAAAATCTCGACGCCTTCGTTCCGGTCTGTGACAACATGGACGGAAACCAGTGGGATGATTTCCCGGTCGCCGTCATCGGATCGGGCCCTGCGGGACTCTCCGCAGCCTACTATCTCAGGAAGGACGGCTATCCGGTCACGGTATTCGAGCGTGAGAAGGAGCCGGGCGGCATGATGATGCACGGACTGCCGGAGTTCAGGCTCGAAAAGGACGTGCTGGGCGGCGAGATCGAGATACTCCGCAGGATGGGCGTCGATTTCAGATGCGGAGTCGAGGTCGGAAAGGACGTTACGATACAGCAGCTCAGAGACCAGGGCTATAAGGCGTTCTTTATCGGCATAGGCCTGCAGAGCGGCGGCAGCCTCGGCATCCCGGGAGAGGATGCGAAGGGCGTCATCTCAGGTATAGACTTCATGAGAAGCGTCAATCTGGACGGAGAGAAGTCGCTGAAGGGCAGAGTCGTCGTCATCGGCGGAGGAAACATCGGAGCCGACGTTGCCAGGACGGCTGTCAGAGCCGGAGCTAAGAGCGTCGACCTCTACTGCCTCGAGTCCTACGAAGAGATGCCTATGGGCGCCGAGGATCAGGAAGAGTGCGAGGTTGAGGGCATCACCATCCACGCAGGATGGGGCCAGACCGAGGTCGTAGTCAAGAGCGGTAAGTGCGCGGGCATCAGATTCCGCAAGTGCACGAGCGTCAAGGATGCGGATGGCAGATTCGCCCCGAAGTTCGACGATTCCGTGACAGAGGAAGCCGGATGCGATACAGTACTCTACTGCATAGGCCAGAAGCCTGACTGGGGCATGATGCTCGAGGGCACAAAGGTCGAGCTGAGCCCGAGGGGCTTCGCGGTCGCAGATCCTGTAACGCTCCAGACAGCTGAGCCTGACATCTTCGTCGGCGGAGACATATACACGGGCCAGAAGTTCGTCATTGATGCGATCGCTGCGGGACGCCAGGCCATGGTATCGATCAACCGCTACGTCCACCCCGGACAGTCGCTGACCATAGGGCGCGATCTCAGGGAGTTCATCGAGCTCGACAGGGATGACATCAGCATCGAGCCGCTGTCCTACGACAACGCCGGCCGTCAGAAGCCGGGTCACAGGGGCGGTAAGCCTGAAGCTACCTTCGAGGATCTGAGACTGCCTCTGAGCGATGAGCAGGTAAAGATCGAAGCGGCCCGCTGCCTGAAGTGCGGAGCGAGCTGGGTGGATCTCAACCAGTGCATAGGCTGCGGACTTTGCACCACCAGATGTCAGTTCGACGCCATCCATCTCACGAGAGACATACCGGCAGCGAGCGACATGCACTTCGCCGAGGATATGATGAAGGTCGTCGGACCTAACGTCCTCAAGAGGGGCATCAGGATATTAAAGAAGAAAGTCACGGGCAAATCGGACTACCCGACGATGCAGTAAACGTGGTAAAATATCTTTTGGCAAAAATCGTGATCAAACGTTGCTAATAAGTATTACGGAGGAAGACATGCTTAAGAATTTCAAAGAAATGGCTGATATGGTCAAGGCCAATCCTGTAACCAAGAGACTCGTGCTCTGCTGCGCTCACGACGAGCATTCACTCGATGCTGTCTATGAAGCTTATAAGGAAGGCCTCGTGCAGCCGGTGTTCGTGGGTAAGGAAGAAGAGATAAAGAAGATCTGCGCCGAGAACGGATTCGACTTCGGCGATGTCAAGATCTACAACGAGGACGACGATGTGGAGGCTGCCAAGACAGCTGTACGTCTGATCAGAGAGGGCGAGGGAGACTTCCTGATGAAGGGAAGGATGCAGACCTCAGACCTGCTCAGACAGGTAGTCAATAAGGAGACCGGACTTCGCACCGGCAAGATCATGTCCCATGTAGGACTCTTCCAGGTGCCTAACTATCACAAGGTGGTTGTGCTGACTGACGGCGGCATGATACTCGCGCCGGATCTCGAGCAGAAGAAGAAGATCATCGAGAACGCCGTGGACGTCCTCCATGCGCTCGGATACGAGGATCCTAAGGTGGCAGTGCTCTGTGGAGCTGAGGTGCTCAATCCTAAGGCTCAGGAGTCGGTAGACGCAGCAGCTCTCAAGGAGATGAACCAGAAGGGCGAGATCACAGGCTGCACAGTCGAGGGACCTATCTCCTACGACATCGCGCTCAGCAAGGAGATCGCAGACTTCAAGAAATTCGACAGCCCTGTGGCCGGTGAGGCAGACGCTCTGATCGTACCTATCATGGCGGCGGGCAACCTCGTTGGAAAGGCATGGACGGTAAGCGGCGACGGAATGATGGCAGGCATCATAGTCGGAGCCAAGGCGCCGGTAGTGCTCACTTCCAGAGGCTCCAGCGCAGAGGAGAAGTTCTACTCGATCGCATTCGCAGCGGCGGCAACGAACTAAACATAAAAGGAATCAGCATTGAATAATATATGGAATGTATACCCAAGGCCTCAGCTGGTCAGAAATGACTGGCTGAGCCTTGATGGTGAATGGGAATATAGAGAGAAGAGCAGCGACGGCAGCATGCCCGCAGTGGCTGAGAAGATCAATGTGCCGTACTGCCCGGAAAGCAGACTGAGCGGCATAGGCCGGAGGATCGCAGACGGCGTCACGATGGTCTATGACCGCACTTTTGTGGTGCCTGATGAATGGCTCGAAGGACGTCTGATCCTGCACTTCGGAGCGGTGGACCAGACGGCGAAGGTCTTCATCAACAACGAGCCTGCGGGAGAGCACGAAGGAGGCTACCTGCCGTTCGAACTGGACATAAGCGGACTGGTCAGCAGGGGCATCAACAGGCTGACGGTCGAAGCTTCAGACGGGCTCGACCACAGATATCCGTGGGGCAAGCAAAAGAAAGACAACGGCGGCATGTGGTATACTCCGGTGTCTGGCATATGGCAGAGTGTCTGGCTCGAGCCCGTGCCAGAGAGGCATGTCACATCGCTCAAGATAGATACCGGTCTCGACTGGGCCGAGATAAGGGCATACGGGATAGAGTCCGGCACGATAGAAGTGCTGGGTGAGAAGCATGAGCTGATCAGAGAGTCAGCTACCGAGGAGCCATGCGCGGGCATACGCATAGACATCCACTTCCCGCATCTGTGGACGCCGGAGGATCCCTTCCTCTACGACTTCGTGATCGAAGGCGGAGACGGCGACAGAGTGGAGTCGTACTTTGCTCTCAGGACCGTGAGCTCCGAAACAGTGGACGGAGTCCCGAGACTGTGCCTCAACGGAGAGCCATACTTCTTCAACGGAGTGCTCGACCAGGGATACTGGCGGGACGGCTTATACACGCCTCCTGCACCGGGATGCTACGCAGAGGATATCCTGGCCATGAAGAAGCTTGGCTTCAACACCCTGAGGAAGCACATAAAGGTAGAGAATGAGATCTTCTACCACGAATGCGACAGGCTGGGCATGGTCGTCTTCCAGGACATGGTCAACAACTCTGATTATTCCTTCCTGAGGGACACGGCTCTGCCGACCATAGGCGTACAGAAGCTGGACGACAGGAAGAGACATGCTGATCCTGAGTCGCGCAGACTCTTCATCGAATCCATGGAGGGCACGGTCAGGCATCTCTACAACCATCCGTCGGTCTGCTACTGGACCATATTCAACGAGGGCTGGGGCCAGTTCTGCGCGGACGAGATGTACGACAGGCTGAAGGCTCTCGACCCTACGAGAGTGATCGACAGCACATCGGGATGGTTCCGCAGGAACAAGAGCGACGTGGACAGCTATCACGTCTACTTCAAGGCGCTGGACCTCAGCATGGGCAGCAGGCCTTTGGTGCTGAGCGAGTTCGGAGGGTATTCCTGCAGGATCAAAGGACATACCTTCAACGAAAATAATTACGGCTACAGGAAGTGCGCCGACGAGGCAGCTCTGCTGTCTGATCTGGCCGCGCTTTACGACAGGGAGCTGAGACCTCTCATGGAGAAGGGGCTCTCGGCTGCCATATATATGCAGTTATCTGATATAGAAGAGGAGACAAACGGTTTGTTGACATACGACAGAGAGCATGCCAAGTTCGATACATATACCGGAACGGGCAGGATAGAGATAATAGGCAATCACACGGATCATCAGGGCGGCCGCGTGCTGGTGGCCCCGACAGATCAGAAGATAAGGGCCTATGTCGCCGACAATCACAGCGACGTGATCAGGGTGATGTCCGAGGGCTACGACCCCTTCGAGGTCAGCATCACGGACAGAGGCGATTTCGTCAAAGGCACGACGGCCGCGCTCGTCACGGGCATGCTGGACGGCTTCACAGATCTCTTCGGTCCGTTCGACGGCAAGGGCAGGGGCTTCGACGCTCATGTCAGCAGCGAGGTCGCGGTAGGAAGCGGACTCAGCTCATCAGCTGCCTTTGAGATACTGCTTGCCAGGATCATCAACGAGAGGTTCTACGGCGGCAGGGCGAATGCAGTGGAGCTGGCCAGGATAGGACAGTTCGCCGAGCGCGAGTACTACGGCAAGCCATGCGGACTGATGGACCAGCTGGCGATCAGCCTCGCAAGACCTGCGATGATAGACTTCGAATCCGAGGAGCCTGAGATCGAATTCGTGGACATGGACCTCGGATCCATGGGCTACGAGCTCGTCGTGGTGCCGACCGAGTCGAGCCACGCGGATCTCGATGACGACTACGCATCCGTGCCTGACGACATGTTTGCTGTCGCGAAGGCCATGGGAGTCAGCAGGCTTAGAGATCTCAATGAGGAGCAGTTCAGGAGGAAGCTGCCTGAGCTTCAGGAGCTCGTCGACAAGGGAGAGCTCACGGAGCTTCAGCTCAACAGGGCAAGGCACTTCTACGACGAGAACGAGAGAGTGCTCGCTTCGGCGATGGCTCTTGAGACGGGCAATATAGAGAGGTTCCTCAGATGCATCAACGAATCGGGGATCAGCTCCGAGAAGCTGCTTCAGAACGTAGTACCGCCGGGGGTCGAGGAGAACGGGCTCTCGAGAGCTCTCGAGGAGTACAAGGCAAAGCCTGATACGGCGGCCGTGAGGCTCATAGGCGGAGGCTTCGGAGGAAGCATACTGGTGATAAGGAGAAAGTAACAGGGACTGTGATGCTGTTTGATGCACATACACATCTGAATTTCGAGAAGTACAGCGACGAAGAAAGGCGCAGCATAGCGGAGGAGATAGAAGCCTCCGATGTGGGATTCATTATCGATGTCGCCGACTGCGTCGATACTGCCGTAAAGGCTCTGGAGGATGCCGATACATATCCGTGGTGCTATGCGGCGGTAGGCATCCATCCTGATCACGCCTCGTCGTATACCGATTCGGACATTGAGGAGATCAGGCGGCTTGCAGCCCATCCAAAGGCGAGGGCGATAGGCGAGATCGGGCTGGACTTCTACTACGGCACCGATGACAGGGACGAGCAGCAGGAGCTCTTTCGCAAGCAGATAAGGCTGGCGAACGAGCTTCGCATGCCGATCATGATACACACCAGGGACGCCGCTCAGCTGACCATGGACATACTCAGGGAGGAAGGCGCATTCTCGGACGAGAGGAAGAGCTGGTTTCCTGAGAGCCCATACAAGGGCACCATGCTGCCGGACGCCAGGGTACAGATGCACTGCTACTCGGGTTCGCCCGAGCAGGCTGAGGAGTATATAAAGCTCGGCGCGACGATATCTCTGGGCGGACCTGTCACCTTCAAGAACGGGAAGAAGGCCGCGGAGGTCGTGAGGCGCATACCGATCGAATTCCTGATGTCGGAGACGGACGCTCCGTACATGGCGCCGGAGCCGCTGAGGGGCAGACCCAACAAGTCGCCGTACATTGAGCACATAGTCAGGCGCATGGCGCTTCTGAAGGGGATGGACTACGGGGAAGCCGCCCGCATACTGACGGAGAACGGCAGGCGCTTCTTCGGGATAGAGGAGTAATGAAGAGAAACCACATAATAGATTCGATAATTGACAGCGGGCTCATAATGCCCGGGCAGGTGATCATAATAGGCGCATCCGGGGGACCGGATTCGCTTTGTCTTTTGCATGCCCTGAACAGCATCTCGGACATGTACGACCTGTCTCTGGTGCCGGTGCATGTAAACCACATGCTGAGACCGGAGGCGTATGATGAGAGCGATCACCTGGCGGACATATGCGAGCGCATGGACCTCGAATGCAGGTTCTATGAGGCGCCGTGCAGCGAGATAGCAGCGGAGTCGGGCATGTCCACAGAGGAGGCGGGCAGGTTCATACGCTACAGCCTCTTCGATGAGGTTGCGGAGGACCTAGAGGCGGCGGGAGTGCCGGCTGAGAGGATAGTGATCGCTCTTGGGCACAACGCCGACGACCAGGCGGAGACCGTGCTCTTCAGACTTATAAGAGGCACGGGCCCTCACGGACTTGCGGGGATACCGATGGTCAGATACTCTGAGTCCGGCTACATGATAGTGCGTCCTCTCCTCAACATCCCGAGGAAGGAGATCGAGGAGTATATAAAGGATAACAAGCTGCGGCCTAATATAGATAAGTCGAATGACGACAATACCTATACGAGGAACCGCATACGCAACGAGCTGATCCCTTACCTGGAGGAGAACTTCAATCCGCAGATCAGGGACAATCTCAGGCGCTACGCCAACCTCGCATACATGGATGACTCCCTGCTGAGGGACATCGCCTTCGGTGAGTACGCGGACCACATCAATGTCGATGCGGACACTCAGAGGGCGGAGCTGGACATCAGCGGGCTTAAGGAGGATCCGCCTTCGATCACGAGCAGGATTGTCGGTCTCATACTCGACCTCCTGGGACTCGAGGACAGCACTAGCTACGAGACGGTCACATCCATCATGGAGCTTATATACAGCGATCATCCTTCGGCGGGCGTCGACCTGCCGCTGGGTATCAGAGCCTTCCGCGAGTACGACAAGCTCATATTCGCAGAGGAGGGGCCCGTGATAGATGCAGACGAGGGCCTTGAGATATATCCTCACATCATAATGGCAAAGGACTTCCGCCCTGACGAGGACATGCTCTACGCGGCCTTCGACTTCGACAAGTTCGACAGCGAGTACCCGGGACGGACCGGAGACATAGTGCTGAGGACGAGGCGCGAGGGAGACTTCCTGCCGATGAGGAAGGGCAGCAAGAAGATACAGGATCTCCTGGTGGATTCCAAGGTCAAGAGATCGGCCAGGGAGAGCATACTCCTGGTCGCCATAGACAGCGAGGTGCTGTGGGTGCTGCCGAGCGAATACTTCGCGGGCGGACAGGAAAGGACCAAGGGCAGGTTTTCACCAAAATTTCATATAGATGACACAACTCAAAGAGTCCTTTTCATTGAATTAGGAGAATCTATGTGATAATATTTGTGCTTGAGACACAAAATAAGCGGCAAAAATCGTGCCGGTTTTGAAATATTATCGAGAAAGAAAGGGATTAACGAATTGAAGAATTTCGGACGTAGTGCAGGTACTTACCTGATCATATTCATAGTCGTGCTCAGCATGTCGATGATGTTCCGCAACGTCGTACAGAATACCGACGTAAAGGAGATCAAATTCTCGCAGTTTGCCAATCATCTCGAGAGAGGCGACTACGATTCCATCAACATCACAGAGCGCAAGCTGACCGGTATCAAGAGCACCGGGGAGAGGGAGATAACATACGCTCCGTCTCTGGTGGAGATCAGCTATCTCGAAGAGAAGACCATCAATCCTATGCTCGAGGAGAACAAGATCGAGCTTGAGAGCGATCCGCCTAAGAGCGAGTATACGCTGCTCAACCTGCTGCCTACCTTGCTGATGATAGCGGCGATGGGCTTCCTCTTCTATTTCATGATGAGCCAGGGAGGCAACAAACAGGCCTTCCAGTTCGGCAAGAACAGAGCCAGACTGTATAAGAGCGACCGCAAGGAGATCACGTTCAAGGACGTGGCGGGACTCGAGGAGGAGAAGGTCGAACTCAGCGAGATCGTCGACTTCCTCAAGAACCCGAGCAAGTACAGCAAGCTCGGCGCGCGCATACCTAAGGGTGTGCTGATGGTAGGCCAGCCGGGTACCGGTAAGACATACATCTCACGCGCGACAGCCGGAGAAGCCGGAGTGCCGTTCTTTACCATATCCGGTTCTGACTTCGTTGAGATGTTCGTCGGCGTCGGCGCATCCAGAGTCAGGGACCTCTTCAACGAGGCCAAGAAAAACGCTCCGTGCATCGTCTTCATCGATGAGATCGATGCTGTGGGCAGACGCAGAGGCGCAGGCCTCGGCGGCGGCAACGACGAGAGAGAGCAGACCCTCAATCAGCTCCTCGTGGAGATGGATGGTTTCGAGGACAACCTCGGCATCATCGTCCTGGCTGCGACCAACAGACCTGACGTGCTCGACCCGGCTCTCCTGAGACCGGGTAGATTCGACAGACAGATCGTCATCGGCATGCCGGATATCAGGGCCAGAGAGGAACTGTTCAGACTGTATACAAAGAACAAACCGCTTGACAAGAACGTTTCGCCTGAGATCCTCGCCAAGAGGACTCCGGGCTTCTCGCCTGCGGACATCGAGAACCTCATCAACGAGGCGGCTCTGCTGACCGCGCGCAGGAACGGTACCAAGATCAGGATGGACGAGATAGAAGAGGCTACCACCAAGGTAATGGCTGGTCCTCAAAAGAAGTCCAGAGTCATTTCGGATACGGAGAAGAAGCTCACCGCATACCACGAGGCTGGTCATGCTATCGTCATGAGAGCTCTTCCGGGCTCGGATCCTGTCCACCAGATCACCATCATCCCGAGAGGAATGGCGGGCGGATTCACTATGTGGCTGCCTGAAGAGGACAGGTTCTTTGAGACCAGAGGCCACATGATCAACAACATCAAGCATCTTCTGGGCGGCAGAGTCGCAGAGGAACTCAAACTCGAAGACATCTCTACGGGCGCGAGC
Source organism: Anaerovoracaceae bacterium (assembly GCA_045604305.1). Lineage (GTDB taxonomy): Bacteria > Bacillota > Clostridia > Peptostreptococcales > Anaerovoracaceae > Crickella. Next base: position 14,743 of record JAZUNV010000039.1, read on the forward strand.
AACGACCTCGAGCGTGCGACCGAGATCGCCAGACAGATGATCACAAAGTACGGCTTCAGCGAGAAGCTCGGCCCTGTATCGTTCAGCTCGAACGACGAGGTATTCCTCGGAAGGGACTTCTCGACGCGCCAGAACTTCTCCGAGGAAGTGGCTTCCGAGGTAGACAGGGAGATCAGAGCCCTGCTCGAGGACTGCTATGCTGAGACCAGGAAGATCCTGCAGGAGAACGACGCTGCATTCGAAAGAGTCGCACAGGCACTGCTCCTGGTAGAGACACTCGACGGAGACCAGTTCGAGAGACTCTTCAACGGCGAGATCGATCCTGAGGGCATCAAGGCCGAGGTCGAGGATGAGGAAAAGAGGATCGCGCGCAAGAACAAGAGGGAAGCAGAGGAATCCGCACGCATCCAGGAACAGGAAAAGCGCGAGAAGCAGGATGAGATCGATAAGCTCCAGGCGAGATTCAACGATCTGGAAAGAAGGGTAGGTCATAATACAGACAACAAGGCAGAAGGGACTGAGGACAGCAAGGACGACGGCGATAACAGGACGGAGTAATCTAACATGAAGATCAACGTAAACGATTGTCTCAAACTGGACGCATTCAGGGGCTGCAGCGTGCTTGCCTGCGGCAGTGAATGCACGAGGCGTGTCAGGTCCGTATCGGTACTCGATGAGGCCGATCTTAACATGGGAGTGGAGCGCAACGGAGTGCAGGAGCAGATGGTCATCACTCACTTCTGGACCAGCAAGGACGACATAGAGGCTCAGAAGATGGCCGTCACGGCTCTCGGACGCAAGGGCATCAGCGCGCTGGTCGTGTATCTCAACGACATGGGAGTCGCTGAAGTTTCCCCTGAAGTGATACGCGCTGCCGAGGCTGCCGGACTTCCGCTCATCACCATCGACGACACGGGCAATGTGACCTATTCGATGCTGATCGAGCAGGTGCTCGACAAGATACTCTACGGAGAGAATTACAGCGACAACATCCTAAACAACACGATCTATCATCTGCTGAACTTCGACAAGCACAGCAATTTCCCTGCTGCGCTCAGAGAGGCGGCGATGCACAACAACTATCAGATCGTGCTCATGACAGAGGAGTTCAACACCATCCTCACGGTGGAGACCAGACATCTGGTCAGGATCGAGGATGCGGTGCAGGCTGCGAGGAAGCTCGACGCCTTCAGCATGAACGGCTTTACGAGAGTCGAGATCGAAGGCATCGTGACCTACTGGGGCTTCATCAACATCAAGGACAGCAAGTACATACTTGTCATAGTGGACAACGACGATGAGTACTCTGCTGCAGAGATGAGCAAGCTGGCCCAGACCATAGAGCTCGCGATCGGCATGTGGAAGTACACGCCTGACAGGGATTCGAGAGCGGAATTCATCAAGTCGGCGGTCAGAGGCGATATCTCGTTCTGCCACACGCTGCTCGATGAGTCGGGGCTTCGCGGCATGCAGTTCACTAGCGCCTTCTACATCAAGGACGCAGAGGATAACATGGAAGAGATCCTGGATATCCTTGACGAATACAGGAAGAAGGGCGATTTCAGCATGCTCATCACCTCCGACGAAGGCGAGCTCTACGGTATCGCGTATGCCGAGGGCGGCCAGGAGAGGGGCATCGAGGTCAAGAACGCTTGCCTTGAGATGTTCGACAGCCTCAAGAGCATACATAAGCAGGAGAGAGTGTTCCACATGACCGGGCTCGAGACCCTCGAGTCGTGCGTGGACGGCTTCAAGATGATCAACAGGACGAGCAAGTACATGGAGAGGGTGTTCCCGTTCAAGAGGATATTCTCCAAGTACGAGATCTCGATGGTCAGCGACTGCGTTTACATGCAGAGCGGATCGCAGCTGCAGCGCAAGATGTATCTCGACCTGCTCGAGCCTTTCGACAGAGAGGTATCGCACAACAAGGGTATGATGCTGATCGACACGCTTTCCACATTCGTGCTGGATGCCAACATGAACAGCAACCGCACGGCTGAGTTCATGGACATACACAACAACACAGTGCAGTACAGGCTCAAGAAAGCCAATGAGATACTCGGCGCCGAGATGACAGCCAACAGGGTCATCCCGGGGCTTACCATGGCGCTTGCGCTCAGGAGACTGGAGGACTAGGATATGCTGCTTGCCATAGATGTAGGCAACACCAACATGGTGGTGGGTGTCTTCGAAGGAGACCATCTGGTCGAAAGCTGGAGACTTGCGACGGACAACAACAGGTCCGCGGATGAGTACGGTACCATAATAGGATCGATGTTCAGTTATGCTGGCATCGATTCCTCCAATATTGACGATATCATAGTGGCGTCGGTCGTACCGTCGCTGCTGTTCACGCTTGAGCACATGTGCCTCAAGTACTACGGCATGAACCCGATCGTAGTGGAGCAGGGGATCAAGACCGGCATCAAGGTCAAGTACGAGAACCCGCGTGCTCTGGGAGCCGACCGTCTCGTGAATTCGGTCGCCGCCCACGAGAGATATGGCGGGGATCTGATAGTGATAGACTTCGGCACGGCGACGACCTTCGACTGCGTATCAGCTGACGGTACCTTCCTCGGAGGAGCCATCGCGCCGGGCATCAAGACGCAGGCTGCGGCCCTCTTCGAGCATACCGCCAAGCTGCCTAACGTAGACCTTGAGCTGCCGGGCAGCTTCATATGCCGCAACACGTCCGCATCCATGCAGTCCGGCCTTATCTACGGCCACATGGGCTTCACCGAGCACATGATAAAGGGCATGAAGAAGGAGATGGCTGAGGAGCTCGGCTGCGATCCTGATACGATCAAAGTCATCGCCACAGGCGGAATGGCTACGATGGTGGAGAGCGGCGTGGACTGCATCGACTACATCGACAGGAGGCTGACCCTGGACGGGCTGCAGATGCTGCACGAGAAGAACAAGGGCCTGAACAAGAAGAGAGTTTTACAGGATTGATAAGTGTAAATAATGGCGCTTTTATATAGCCTGCCAGACACGCTCGCGCATTTATCGAAGGCGCTTGTCGCCGGAGATCAATGATTTCATCATTACGGCAACGCCGTCATGATTGTAGAAATCATTTAATTTCGGACGCAGCGGTACTAAGCTCTGTCTGCGCCTTCGGCTTGCCAATCGCTAAGTGCCGGCGTCCTCTGTTTGTCCGTCAGACATAATAAAAGCGCTTATAATACAAACTATGACAATAGGCAATCTACAACTAAAGAACCCCTGGCTCCTGGCTCCGATGGCCGGCTTCACCGATGCCGTCATGCGGACCCTCTGCGAAGAGCAGGGCGCGGCGCTCACCTATACCGAGATGATCAGCGCCAAGGGCCTCTACTACGGAGGCTCCAGGACCATGGATATAGCATACATCCCGGAGGGCGCAGGCCCGACGGCGCTACAGATATTCGGCAGCGAGCCCGAGGTGATGGCCTACGCCGCGCGCGAGCTCGAGAGCCTGCCAAACGAGATACTGGACATCAACATGGGATGCCCGGTACCAAAGGTAGTCAGGAACGGAGACGGATCCGCCCTCATGCAGGACCCGGATCTGGTATACGAGATAGTAAAGGCCGTCTCGTCTGCGACTGACAAGCCTGTCACGGTCAAGATACGCAAGGGCTTTACCCAGGACAGGCCAAACGCCGTTGAGGTGGCCAGGGCTGCCGAAGCCGGCGGCTGCGCTGCTGTGGCTGTACACGGCAGGACGCGCCCTGAGTACTACAGCGGCAGCGTCGACAGGAACATCATAAGAGAAGTAAAGGAAGCGATCAGCATCCCCGTCATAGGAAGCGGAGATGTGACGAACGCCGCCGAAGGCATGAGCATGATAGCCGAGACTGGCTGCGACATGGTCATGATAGGCAGGGGAGCTCTGGGCAATCCGTGGATCTTCAGGGACCTCGCATGCGTTTATAGCGGCGGTGAGATCCCGGCTCCGCCGGATGATGAAGAGAAGATAGACATGATGATCAGGCATCTCATGATGCTGTGCGAACTCAAGGGAGAGGGCACCGGTGTCAGGGAATTCAGGAAGTACGTGTTCCGCTATACCAAGGGTATGCGCGGCGCGGCCTCACTGAGACGCAGGGTCAACGATGTGACTGAACTCTCGGAGATGAGGGAAGTCATCGAAAGCAGAGAATGGCAACAGTAAGACCATAGGATAAAGTGAATAAAAGCAGAAACAGCAAAAGTAAATATCTGAGAGCGGTTTTGATGGCGGCTCTGATCGCAGCCATGACGGCGGCGCTCAGCGGATGTACCACGTACAACAGCTTCAGGCAGACCTTTATAACCAAGCCGGATCCGATCACCGAGCCTACCGTCACGATAGGCGTGATAGAGCCGCAGACGGGCAGGTATGCCGACAAGGGCAAGGCCGAGCTCAAGGGGATAGAGCTTGCCAACAGCATATACAACAACGTGGACGGTCAGAAGGTGCAGCTGGTAAAGGTCGACACTCAGTCGTCAGTCAGCGCTACCAAGACTGCCATACAGGGTCTGATAGAGATGAAGCCGGTGGCCATAATCGGCGCTGCCGGAGACGCTTCATCGCTCGCCATCACCGAGTACGTCGATGAGGCGGGCATCCCTGCCATTACGCCGTCCGCTACCAATCCTCTGATCACGCAGGGCAGCAATTACTACTTCAGAGCCTGCCTTACCGAATCCCAGATGGGAGAAGGACTGGCGGAGTATGCGTGCAGGGAGCTCGGGTCGAACCACATTGCCATCGTAAGCGTCAAGAACGATACGAGCGTGTCCGCACTGCTTGACGGATTCAGAGACAAGGTCAAAGAGATCAACGGCAAGAAGAGCAAGTCCATAGTCGCTTCCGATGAGATAACTCCTAACGAGGAGGAGATGGAGAAGACTCTTCGCAAGATCAGGAAAGCCAAAGCGGACGTATGCTTCGTCTCGATGGGAGCCGAGGAGATGGACAGCTTCTTCACTCTGGCCGAAAAGCTTCACATGACAGAAGTGACATACCTGGGGACCAGGAGCTGGGGCAGTGAAGATTTCACTAATATGATGAAGAAGCATCCTAAGATCAAGGTCGTGTTCCCGTACGAGTCGGTGCTCTCAAAGACCGACGATACATCCAATACGATCACTGAGGAAGCTCAGAGGTTCCAGATCGAGTACGCCAACAGATACGGAGATGAAGACATACCGACGGACAACGCGGCCCTCGGCTACGATTCCTACCTCTTGCTGATCAATGCGATACACAATGCGAAGTCAGATGAGGGCAAGGACATAGCGGCGGCCATGCGCGGATTCGACGGGCTCAAGTGTGCGACGGGACGCTTCTCGTTTGACAAGACCGGCAACGTCGTCAGAGCGGTAACTCTGTCCACGATCAAGGACGGCAAGCCTGTGACGGAGTACGTCACCAGGACCGAGGCCGAGGCGAAGAAGCTCGAGGATATCGACAGCGCGGCTGCGACGGGCGAAGAGAGCGCCAGCGGCGTCAGGACCGTCACGAATAACGGAGATGAAGAGGATTCCGAAGAGACCGAAGAAGAGTCAGAGGAGTCAGAGGAATCGAAGGAGTAGACAACAGGAATGGGTTATATAGAAAGACTTGAATCATATAAAGAAGACATGCTCAGGACGCTCGCGGAGTCGATATCTTATCCGAGCGTCAGCGGCGAAGCGGTCAGGACACAGGACGGTGAGGTCCTTCCTTTCGGCAAGCCGGTATATGATGCGCTTCAGCACATGCTTGCGAAGGGCAGGGAGATGGGCTTCGACACATTCAACGACGATAACTACGCCGGCCATATAGAATTCAAGGCTCCGGAAGGGGGCGATGAGTATTTCGGCGTAGTAGGTCACATCGATGTGGTGCCTGAGGGATCGGGCTGGACGAGCGATCCGTATACCATGACAGAGAGAGACGGCTTCCTATACGGCAGGGGCACCTCGGACGACAAAGGCCCTATCGTGGCCTGCCTCTACGCCCTCAAAGCTCTCAAGGAGGAGGGCCTGGTTCCTAAGACCAATATCAGGCTGGTCCTCGGCTGCGATGAGGAGACCGGACCGATCAGCGCTCATCACTATGTAGACAGCTGCGGCGCCCCTGTCAGGGGATTCACTCCGGATGCAGACTTCCCGCTGGTCAACGGCGAGCTGGGCATCTTCGTCTTCGACCTGGCATGCAAGTTCAAGGGGAGACCCGGCAAGGATGACCTCAGGCTCACCAGGATGGAGGGCGGACTTGTGCACAACGCCGTTCCTGCATCGTGCAAGGCGGTGATCGCGGGCAATAAGGAGCAATACGATCTCATACTCGAAAGGGCGAGGGTCTACAGGGAAGAGACCGGCAGGATGCTCAAGGCGAAGAAGCAGGGTTCATCCCTGGTCATCGAGGCTGAGGGCAAGGCTGCTCACGGCGCTCATCCGGAGCTTGGAGTCAACGCCATAAGCATCATGATGGACTTCCTCGGCAGGACTTCATTCACCAGTGAGGAGCTCAATGAATTCATCGCCTTCTACAACGAGCACATCGGCTTTGACTATCACGGCGAGAGGATGGGCTGCGATTTTGAAGATGAGAAATCAGGGAGATTGATTTTTAACGTCGGAGTCGTTAATATTAACGAAGAGATCGCGACTCTGTCTATCAACATACGCTTCCCGGTAAGCAGCAGTGACGAAGAGGTGCTGGAAGCTCTGGAAGGAGCCGTTGACAACAGCCGCATAGGCATCGTCACAAGGATGGTACAGCCTGCTATATATTTCGAGACCGATGACCCGATGGTGGCCACGATGCTCGACATATACAGGGAGGAGACCGGGGACCACGAGAATCCGCCTATAACCATACCGGGCGGCACATATGCCAAGATGGTAGGCAACATACTCGCCTTCGGGGCGCAGTTCCCGTGGGATGAGAATACGATGCACCAGGTGGATGAGAAGCTGAGCATAGACTCGTTCATGAGGATGGCGAAGATCTACGCGAAAGCGATCCATGCACTCTGTTGTATATAACAGACGCCGGATGTCCCCCGCCTCAACGGAGTAGGCGGCGGGTTCCATTTTCGACCGTCGGTGGTGGGTATCAATCCCCGACCGACGCTCTCAGGAGCTGAAGCTCCCGGCGTCTGTTGACGGAGCCGCTCGCTCCAATCAAGCGAGCTTGTTGGAGCTTTGCTCCTGGTTGAAAAGCAAAGCCGCTGATGCGGCACATCAATCAAATCTGTTTCAGGGCGTGGTGAAAGTCCACACCGGCGGTGATCGCAGCGATGCGTAAGTCCGCGAGCCTTCAGGCTGAACCGGTGAGAATCCGGTACCGACGGTATAGTCCGGATGAAAGAAACATGACATTACATGCGAATGTGATGGATGGCCTTGATGGACTTCAGGGCCATTATTAATGCCTGACAGATTCCACCCGTTCATGATATCGAAGAGGAGGAATATGTTATGAACAACAAAAACAGCACAGCAAAGATAGCCAGACTGGCGATGATGACAGCGGTCTCAGTAGTACTTCTGCTGATCGTCAGGATCCCGTTCCCGCCTGCACCTTTCCTGGTGTATGACCCGGCGGACGTACCTATCTACATCACAGCATTCGCATACGGACCGGCCGAGGGGCTCATAGTCACTCTGATCGTATGCCTGCTCCAGGCCTTCGGCCTCGGCGGCGACGGCCTTTACGGCTTCCTGATGCACTTCGTGGCTACGGGAATCGTGGCAGTGGCCATCGGACTGATCTACAGGCACAACAAGACAAAGAAGACGGCGATCAAGGCCCTCGTGGTCGGAGTTATCATATCCGTGATAGTGATGTGCATAATGAACCTCATCGTGACTCCTGCTTACATGGGAGCTCCGAGAGAAGCGGTCGTAGCGATGATCCCGACGGTCATCATACCGTTCAACCTGCTCAAGGCGGGCATCAACTCGCTCATCACGTTCCTGCTGTACAAGAGGATATCCGGACTCCTGCACGGGACCGGCCGAACAGTGAAAGCCGCGGAGAAGTAGCAGAGGCTCTCTGCAAATAAATGAAAGAACTGATCAGAGAAACGATACAACTGAATTCAGAAGAAGACACGAGATCGCTCGGGCTCAGGATAGCGGAAGCTCTTGAGCCCGGCGATATTGTCGCGCTGATAGGAGACCTCGGCACCGGCAAGACCTCGCTGACTAAGTACATAGCCGAGGGGCTTGGCGTCACCGAGGAGATCAGCAGCCCGACATTCACCATTATCAAGGAATACAGAAGCGGCAGGCTGCCGCTTTACCACTTCGACGTGTACAGACTCGGAAGCGGGGAAGAGCTCCTCGACATCGGTGCTGAGGACTATCTCGAAGGCGACGGAGTGTGCATCATCGAGTGGGCGGATATAGTAGCCGACGTGCTGCCTGCCGAATCGCTTGTCGTCAGGCTCGACTACGGGACACATGACAACGAGAGGACAGCTGAGATACTGTAGATACTGTAGGAGATGATCGGATTGAAGATACTGGCGATAGAGACAACAGGCAAATACGGATCGGCTTCGGTCACAGGCGATGACGGACGCGTTTACAGCGCTTCATCTTACTCGGAGATGGATCATCTGAGGGGCATCATCGGGCTGATAGACGAGGCCATCAGCGCTGCCGGGATATCCAGGGAGGATATCACCCACATAGCTTCGGCTATAGGTCCCGGCTCGTTCACGGGCATCAGGATAGGAGTGACGACTGCCCGCACGATGGCCCAGATGCTTGGAGTGCCGTGCATAGCGGTATCCACCCTCGAAGCCTTGGGCGAGAGGGTGCTCTCCAATGCCGTGTCGAAGGGCACGCTCTACGTAGTGCCGGTGGTCAATGCCAGGAGGCATCAGACCTATGCGGCCGTATACGAGGCCGAACTCACGACGGACCATGAGCAGCAGGCGCTGATGCCGGTGCTCGGGGAGAAGCAGTACATGATAGAGGCGCTGCTGGAGGATCTGAACTCCAGGATCGCAGGAAGCGGAGCCGCAGCGTATTTCACGGGTGACGGCATCGATGCTTACGGAGAGATAATTGAGAACTCACTGCCTGAGGGCAGCTTCATCCTTGCAGACGAAGAGCTGAGATATCAGCACTCTGAAGCGGTCGCAAGGATCGCACTTGCCAAAGCGAAGGCGGGAGAGACAGTTCCTTATGATAAGCTCCTGCCTGAGTACATGAGGCTGTCCGAGGCTGAGCAGCGCCTCAGGGCGGGTACGCTCAGCGACAGGATCAGAAAGCCCGTGGGGATATGATAAAGATACGAAAAGCAATACCGGAGGACGTGCCGGTCCTCGCAAGGATAGAGGAGGCTTCATTCGATTCGCCTTGGAGCGCGAATGAGATCGCCAAGGACGTCGCTTCGGAAGACGACAGCATCTACGTAGCCGTGATCGAGTCAGACGGAGAGAATGCCGGATACGGCGAGATGAGGATGGTGGCCGGCGAGGCACAGATATACAATGTAGTCATCGATCCCGCATGCAGAGGCAGGGGGCTCGGAGAGGAGCTCATGAGGCATCTTGCGGACAAGGCGGAGGAGCTCGGCTGCAGCCTTATCACCCTTGAGGTGAGGAGCGGCAACGAAGCCGCGACAGGTCTGTACAGGAAGATTGGCTTCCGCGAGGTAGGACGCCGCAAGGCTTACTATCAGGAGGGAAACGAAGACGCAGTGCTGATGGATCTGAAGCTGTAGTTGAAACTGTAACTGATCCGCGACCTGCCGGACCGCCGAGATGAGACTGTGGAGGAGCCGATAAGAGTGTCGCGAGAAGACTGCAGGCGGCTACCGAAGGAGCCTGCCGACGAAGGTCAATGCTATCGACCTTACGGCAACGCCGTATTATCTGGAGATAGCATTATTGGGTAAGAACCGGTCGTCGCAAGCGAAGCGTCAGACTAGGTTCTCCAAGAGGCAAAGTCGACGAGCCTGACACTCTCGGTAGTTATCGGAGGAGCCCAGCCTCCGTAGATCAATGCTTCCATCATTACGGCAACGCCGTTATGATTCTCAGGAAGCATTACGGAGCCCGTCGAAGCGAGGGGCCCGGCAGGTCGCGGAACTGTAATAGAGATATAATGAAAGACGGAAGATTTCTGACATTGGGAATAGAAACGAGCTGCGATGAGACAGCCGCATCCGTGGTCGCGGACGGCCGCTTTGTGATGAGCAATATCATCAGCTCGCAGATAGACATACACACCGCATACGGCGGAGTGGTGCCCGAGATCGCATCGAGAAAGCACCTCGAGAGCATCAATGACGTGATCGAAAGGGCCCTTGACGAAGCGGGAGTCAGCACCGGGGATATCGACCTGATAGGCGTTACATACGGACCGGGCCTGGTGGGAGCCCTCCTCATAGGGGTGGCCGCAGCCAAAGCCATGGCCTACGCCTGTGACATCCCGCTCATCGGAGTCAACCACATGCACGGCCATATCGCTGCGAACTATCTCGAGCACCATGAGCTGGAGCCTCCGTTCATGGCCCTGATAGTGTCGGGCGGACATACCGAGATAGTCAACGTGCCTGAGTACAACAAATGCGAGAAGCTCGGAGGCACTAGAGACGACGCTGCCGGCGAGGCCTTCGACAAGGTCGCCAGAGTCATAGGACTCGGCTACCCGGGAGGTCCCAAGATCGACAAAGCGGCGAAGTCGGGCGATCCTGAGAGCATAGCGTTCAAGAGAGTGTATCTCGAGCAGGGAAGCCTGGACTTCAGCTTCTCGGGACTCAAGACCCAGGCCCTCAACTACCTCAACCAGGAGAGGCAGGCCAAAAGGGACATCAACGTCAATGATGTGGCTGCAAGCTTCCAGGAGGCAGTCGTGGAAGTGATAGCCGACAAGGCAGTGATGGCGGCTGAGAGATATGGCCGCAGACAGATAGTGATGGCAGGCGGAGTAGCTTCGAATTCGAGGCTAAGGGAGCTGATCGAAGAGAAGGCCGGCAGCAAGGGCATAG
>JAZUNV010000040.1:0-3291 GCA_045604305.1 Anaerovoracaceae bacterium
ACACTCAAGACAGGTCAGAGCGTCGTAGCAGGAACAACATCAGGAAAGATCCGTGTCATGACAGATGACAAGGGCAAGACCATCCGCAAGGCAGGTCCTGCTACAGCCGTTGAGATACTCGGTCTTTCTGACGTACCTGATGCAGGTGATGCATTCAACGCAGTAAGGGATGACAAGACAGCCCGTGAGATCGCTGCAAACCGTAAGGAAAAGATGAGAGAAGAAGTCCTGGCCAAGAACGCCAGCATGACTCTCGAGAAACTCTTCAGCCAGATCCAGGAGGGCGAGGCCAAGGAGCTCAACCTCATCGTCAAGGCAGACGTACAGGGTTCCGTCGGAGCTATCATCACATCGCTTGAGAAGCTCGAGACGCCTGAGGTCAGGATCAACGTCATCCACAGCGGCGTAGGTACGATCAACGAGTCCGACGTAACTCTCGCGGAGACATCGAACGCGATCATCATCGGCTTCAACGTAAGACCGACTACGGCCGTTACAAACCAGGCTCAGGATGCCAATGTCGAGATCAGGCTCTACAGAGTCATCTACGACATCATCGACGAGATCCAGGATGCTATGAAGGGCATGCTCGATCCTGAATTCAAGGAGGAAGTGCTCGGCAAGGCTGAGGTCAGAGAGACCTTCAAGGTTCCGAACCTCGGTATCGTCGCAGGCTGCTACGTCAACGAGGGCGTGGTCAAGAGGAACGCTCAGATCAGGCTCGTCCGCGACGGCATCGTCATCCACGAGGGAGTCATCAGCTCGCTCAAGAGATTCAAGGACGACGCAAAGGAAGTGGCCGCAGGCTACGAGTGCGGACTCGGTATCGAGAAGTACAACGACATCAAGCCTGGCGACGTGATCGAGTGCTTCGAGATGGTAGAAGTTGAAAGAAAGTAGGTCCTGAGCAAAGCGCGAAACGGATGGAGTCGAATGTCATCCTGAGCGAAGTGAAGGATCTCATTGGAAAAAGGAATCAAACCAAATGGCAAAATACAGACAGGGCAGGCTCAGCGAAGAAATCAAGAAGAGCGTAAGCGGCTTCCTGATCAACGGAGCCAAGGACCCGGCACTTACATCAAGGATAATCAGCATCACGGGATGTGACGTAACGAGAGACGGCAGCTATGCTACCGTCTACGTTTCGCCTGTGTGCCTTTCGGACGAGGACAAGGACGAGGTGTACTCGGAGGTCCTCGCCGGCTTCGAGAGAGCGAAGGGCGCCATCCGCGGACAGGTCTCGAGGGACATCATGCTGAGGCACACGCCTGAGCTGATATTCAAGCTCGATTCGTCCCAGGACTACGGACGCCACATCGACTCACTGATCGACTCGCTTACGTACAGCGAGGATAACGGAAGCGAGGGCGAGAACGGCGACAGCTAGAGCGAAAGAATCGAAAGCTGATCCGGCTACAACCACGAGTGGCAATACAGAGCCGATTTCAGCAGAACATGAAAGGTGTGTAAGAATCTTCGATTTCGTGCCGGTAATACACACTTTAGACCTTTTACAGCCGGATTTGACCATCGAAAACCCAGAAGTGTGTAATAATTGCTCAAACAATGAGAATGATACACACCTTTTCTGAAAAAGTGTGTATTATTCCATGGAAATTGGGTCATTTTACACACTTCGATAGTTTCTCGCACTTCGCAGTGAGCAAATCGGCAAAAAGTGTGTATGAATTGACCAAAATGGATGATTGTTACACACAATTTAGTACTTGCCACTTCTATTCAATACGTTATTACAAATGTCATCCTGAGCGAAGCGAAGGATCTCAGAGGACAAATTAGTGAACGACACGATCAAAAGTATAGCAACGATAATGAAGGACCTGGACGGCATCCTGCTGTTCCCGCATATCAACATGGACGGGGATGCCCTCGGTTCGTGTACGGCCCTGTGTCTGGCGCTGAGGAGCCTGGGCAAGAAGGCATACATCATGGTGAACGAGCCGGTGCCTAAGAACCTCGACTTCCTCGAGTGCGGATGCACCACCGAGGACGACAGCGTGCTCGAGGATGTGCAGCTGTCGCTGATGCTCGACTGCAACGGCATGAACCGCATACCGGGCAGGGAAGCGGCGTGGGAGAGAGGGCGCCTCAAGGGCTGCATCGACCACCACGAGACCAAGGCCAAGGACATGCGTTATGATTTCTCGAGGATAGAGCCGAAGTCAGCGGCGACAGGCGAGATAGTCTACAACGTGATCAAGGCGCTCGGAGCGGAGATCACTCTTGATATCGCAAACGCGATTTTCACTGCGATCACCACGGATACAGGTAACTTCCAGCACAGCAATACAACGAGCCGTTCACACGAGATCGCGGGTCATCTGTACAAGATCGACGGCTTCAATTCAAAGGTGATCTCTGCGCTCATCTATGACCGCAGATCCAAGAATGCGATCCACATGGAGAGCAAGTTGATCGAGAGCCTCGACTACTATGCCGACGGCAAGCTGGTCGTGGGCAAGGTGACGCAGGCGCTGTTAGCCGAGTGCGGATGTACGATGGATGAGGCCGATGGCATCATACAGAAGATGATGAGCATTGACGGAGTCGAGGCAGCATGCCTCTTCAAGGAGACCGACCACAACGTCAGGGCGAGCCTGAGGGGCAGGTCGTATGCCAATATGGCGAAGGCTGCGGCTACGTTCGGCGGAGGCGGCCACTTCCTGGCTGCCGGATGCACATTCCACGTGCCGCTCGATGAAGCCGAGAAGCTCCTGATCCCGGTTCTGATAGAGAACGTGAGCTGATATTGCAGGTAGATAATATTCAGAAAACGGTAATAAAATCGTTACCCGCACGATAATCACATCGTACGGGTAACAATTACCATCAAAAAAGCCGCCAGTTCACGTAACTGGGCGACGACCACACACTTGGCTGAGTTAGATACTGGTGAGTATCGCCCTTCCTGACACCATTATATGAACATCAACACGCATATGCAACACCAAATCACAGATTGCTTGCGGTAACAGATATACAATGGATGGAGTTATAAATGTATATAAGCCGGCCGGCTGGACTTCGCAGGATGTATGCGCGAAGCTCCGCAGCAGGCTGCATATCAGGAAAATAGGACACACCGGAACGCTCGAAGTCGGAGGCCAAGCGGTCTTAGGAAGACAAGCAACTATTGCAACTCCTTGGCCCACAGAACGACATGGCTACGATCCGACTTATATAAGCCGGCCGGCTGGACTTCGCAGGATGTATGCGCGAAGCTCCGCAGCAGGCTGCATATCAGGAAAATAGGACACACCGGAACGCTCG
>JAZUNV010000041.1:0-5261 GCA_045604305.1 Anaerovoracaceae bacterium
GGATCGCATCCGGAGGTGAGATCTCAAGGATAATGCTGGCATTCAAGCATATCATCGGTGAGAGCGACAGCGTCGAGACCATGATATTCGACGAGATAGATACGGGCATCAGCGGGCATACCGCTCTTGTGGTCGGGCGCAAGATGAGTGAGATAGCGGATCACAGGCAGATCCTGTCAGTCACTCACCTGCCTCAGATAGCGGCTTACGGAGATGACAACTTCCTCATCACCAAGTCCGTGGAATCGGACAAGTCATATACCGATATCGATCACCTGGACCGTGACGGCAAGGTCCGCATGCTCGCCACCCTGTTCAGCGGAGATCCGGACAACGAAAACGCGCTGCAGGCAGCGCGTGATCTGATAGACAATACGGCAAGGGATTAGTCGTTCTGTTTCTTTTCCTTGCCTCTTACCTTCTCTCCATCGGCTTCGAGGGCATTGTAGTAGTCAAGCACCTCCTTGACACGGTCTATGTTATCCATGAAGGCTTCGACACACTTCGGATCGAAGTGTGTTCCGGAGTCTTCTTTAATTATGGAGACAGCCTTATCAAACGGCATGGCATCCTTGTAGCAGCGCTTGGATGAGACTGCATCGAATACATCGGCTATTGCCATGATGCGAGCCGATAGAGGAATGTCCTCTCCTGCAAGGCCTTCCGGGTATCCGCTGCCGTTCCACTTCTCGTGATGATAGGCAGCGAGGTTTCGACCCTCATCGAGATAGCTCTCGCCGTTTACGGTCTCGATGACCTTGTCCAGCAGCTCCTTGCCGGCTGTAGTATGGGTCTTCATGATCTCGAATTCCTCTTCGGTCAGCTTGCCCGGCTTGTTTAGTATCACATCGGATACGCTTATCTTGCCTATATCGTGCAGAGGTGCTGAGCGCTCGACATCATATACGAACTTGTCAGTAAGCTTATCTGAATAGTACCCCCTGTCCCTGAGACCGTCCATTATGATCCTGGCGTAAGCAGCCGTCTTGCGGATGTGGTTGCCCGTATCCGAATCGCGGCCCTCGACCATGTCGGCCATGGTCATTATCAGACCTCTCTGAAGCTCGGAAATAGCCTCTGACTGTTCTTTTATATTCTTTGTATAAGTCACCGAGTCTTCCGTCATCTTGACAAAAGCGTCATAGAGGTTCTCGACTTCATCGCCGGTCCGGATGTCAAGGCTTCTTATCTTCTCAAGGTTATCCTCCATCACACTGTTGTCCGACTCATCCAGCCCGTCTGTACTGTATGCGAAGTCATTGGCTCTCGCCGTGATGGAATTGATAGGCAGCACTATATGATAATTCGCAAGCCATATGCCCGTAAACAGTATGAGAATGAAGAAACCCATGAACAGCAGTATGATCCTGACTATGAAGTCACGGACATATGAGTTCATGTCTGTCACAGCTATATCTACAGCAGCGTAGCACTTGCATTCCCCATTGCTGTCATACACCGGCTTATATACAGTGAAGAGCCAGCCATAGGTATCGTTTGATTCCATAGGTTCGATCGGCAGGCCCTTCAGAAGTTTAGGCACCTGAGGCAGGAAGGATTCGTCAAACGGTACTACAGTACCCGGTTCCTCGCCCTTCAGTTCATCAGTATCCAGATCGAATACTACGTGGCAGCCGTCCTCCTGTATGTCATATACATACACATACTCTATGTCATCCGAGCTGTTTTTTATATCGTACAGCAGGGCTTCTGTCTCTTTGTATCCGGGAGCGTTCTCACCCTCCTCAATGTAGGTGTCGATCATATCCGGATCAAGGGAGTCCGCCACCAGAGTGGCAAGACCTCCTGCCAGCCTTTCGTGCTGTATCCGTGAATAGTCTGAGAATATCGTCGCGCTTACGTATATGATGCCGGTAGCTATGAGGACCGATGAGATTATCAGGGCAAGCGCAAACTTGCTCGATAGCTTGGTCTTGGTCACAGTGGATCGATATACCGACTGCACCTCCTCATCACTCATCGGTGCCTGACGCCAGCCGTAAAGCCATAGCTCATCTCTCTTCTTCTTCGGTATCAGATGCATGAATACCACAGATATCACCACTGTGATAGTCTTATCTATCAGATCCATCAGGATCGAGACCAGGAAGAACGATCCGAAGGTTTTCGTCCTAAATACTGAGGAGCAGCTCTGCATCATGTCATAGACCAGGCCTTCGGTCGGCACATTGTGAAGGAACCAGGTGATTATGGATCCAAGACCTCCGCCTATAAGTGCGATGATCACGATGAGCTCGACATATCCGAGCAGGCTTTTGAACTTCCCCCTTCTGGACATGACTGTAGCGCTTATGGCTATCATCGCGCTGAGTGCTGCGTAGTATATCGATGAATCATCGATGAAATAGTTGACTGTATTGGTGAGTATCGCAGTCATTATGCCCGGCAGATAACCGCCGAGTATCGCCGCCATGAGAGTGCCGATATTATCGAGATATATCGGCAGTCCCAGACCGGCAGCCAGCTTCGAAAAAGCAAAGTTGAGGATGATGCATCCCAGTATCATTATCAGGCTTTGCATGCCTTTTACGCTGATATACTTGATTTCCTTCTTTTCCATTTCAGCTCCCCTTTATCAACGCGGGCACGCAGAGATCGCCAGTAACTCGAGAGCGGTATCCTTATCTATATCGCCTCTCTTTATGTCGCGGTCTGTATTGTACAGATCTTTAAGTATCCTGCGTATGCGTGATATGCTGTATCTGCCGGCAGCGCTGTACGCCTTCTTGAACCTGAATTCGTTGACACCGGTCTTCTTTGCCATTGCCGAGATCGAATACCCTTTATCCGACAGCTCGAGCGCATCGTACATTATCTCGAACTGCTTTGTCAGAAGTGCCAGCACAGCCATCGCGCCGTCTTCCTCACGAATGATGGTCTCGGCTATCGCAAGAGCCTTTCCTCTGTCGCCTGCCATCAGTGCATCGACGAGATTGAAAACGAATCTGTCACTGTCACCTACCAGTATCTCTTCGATCAGCGCCGCACCTATGTCTTCACCCTCGCATGCTTTGACGAGTTTGCTGACATCCCTGTCGAGCAGAGTCAGGTCGTATGCGCTGCCTTTATTATAATAGCCGGTCACATCTATCATGTGCTCGAGCTCACGTCCCGATATCATCCTGCCCGCCGCGTGGACGCGCTTTGTGATGAAAGCCTTGAGTTCTGCCTTGTCCAGTCTCGTGAACTCGTATGATGAGCAGGCTTTGATCATCTGCCTGCCGTAGGCGCTGATATCTCCGGAATATCTGCTTTCGACTACAAAAATGACTATGGATGAATCCTGCGGCCGGGAAGCGAATTCGAGCAGCTCTTCCCTGCCCACATCCGCGCTCTTCCTGTAAAGAGGCAGATAGTTCCTGACTATCACTACTCTCCGGGGTGAAAACATCGAGTAGGCTCTGGCTTCCGCCATTATATCGTGAGCGTTCAGCTGTTCGCCCTCCATGATGCGCACATCGATGTCCCGGTTCTCCTCTTCGACATTCTCCTCTATGATGCTGTCGACAGCCCAGTTCATCAGGAAATCCTCGGCACCGTAGAACATCAGCACATCCTTCAGGATGTCTTTACGTCTGTCATTTACAAAGTCCTTATAGGCCATGTGTGAGTCTACTCCTGTCCGTCGGTCTTCCTGTACAGATCTACGCTGAAGCCGCTGCGTCCGATGTCTATGCCGACTGCTCCGTGTATGTCCGTCCGATATACGGGCACGCCTCTCTCAGCCAGGCGTCTTAATGTCTGTTCGTGCGGATGCCCGTAGAAGTTGTCCCTTCCCACCTGAATGACTGCTGCTCTCGGCGATGCAGCATCCAGGAAGGCTTCCGAGCTGCTAGATCTGCTTCCGTGATGAGCGATCTTGAGTATGTCGCATCTCAGAGCATCCGTTCCATCATAGTATTGTAACATATCAGCTTCATCACTCTCAAGAAGGTCGCCTGTCACCATCACCCTGATGTTTCCGTAATGGATCATGTATACGGTATTATGCTCATTGGGATCGTCGGCTTTCAGAGCTTCCCCGTTTATCTCGACCGGCCATATGACCTCGACGCTTACATCATCCGTCAGTCTGACTGATGAACCCGGCATCATATAACGTATCCTCTCCTCAGGTATCTCTGTCACATTACCGCTGCCGTCTTCATATGAGACCTTCATCCCCCTGTAATCTGCGGATATGCCGACAGCTCCGACAGGATATTCCTGCAAGAGCTCGCATATACCCCTGAAATGATCCATGTGAAGATGCGTCACGAGCGCCATATCAAGTCTGTCTGCTCCGCCGTGGAGCAGGTAAGGCATGAGTATCCTCTCTCCGGTATTGAAGTCCTCCCTGCCTCCTCCGTCTATGAGCATGTCATGGCCCTCCGCTCTGACATGCACGCAGTCCCCCTGACCGACTGACACGAACACTATCTCATCATCAGCAAATCTGTCGTAAAGGCCCGCCGACATCATCATGAGCGGCAGCATCAGGAACAGAATGTTCCTGACTATCTCACCCTTTTTCTTCCTTATCAGGCATATCCTCATCCATTCTGACGAGGCTGTGAAGGCGCCCACATATACTGCGAGAACTGCCAGAGCCCCCGCACCGGACATCATGTATGAAAAACCTCCTCCAAGAGACATCAGGTGATTGATCCTGAGTATCGCATACGAGATCAGATCTGCAAGTCTTATCCCGCACAGGGGCGCTGATCCCGTGATGATCACAGATACCAGCATGATCATGCACAGGGGCACGAGCAGGGACGACAGCAGTATGACCGGGATGTTGATGAACATCGCAAGCGGATTCACCCTGCAGAACGAATAAGCCGCCAGAGGCATAGTACCAAGCTGTACCGCCATCATCACTCCAAGTACATCTCCAAAGAATATCGAAAGAGGTTTTGAGAAGAATGCGATGCCGGACATCGCAAGGAAGGACAGGCGGAATCCGGGATCGAAGAGCTGATATGGCTGATATGCGAGTATGATAAGAGCTGCCAGGCTGACAGAGCTCAGCAGGTCGAAGGGCCGTCTGAAATGAACGGCAAGCAGGCTCACGCTGAGCACTATGCAGGCCCTCAGAGTGGCCGGACTCCACATCGTCATCTCGCCATAAATGATAAGTGCAAGCATCACGCAGAGTGCGGCCGGTATCGTCCTCCTGCGACCCGTGAGAAGCTTCAGCATAGCATACAGAAAGCCGACATGAAGTCCGCTTACCGCGAGTATATGAAGTCGGATCG
>JAZUNV010000042.1:0-20369 GCA_045604305.1 Anaerovoracaceae bacterium
GCAGAGGAATATCGATGAATATGTACCTACGAATACACCAATCATCAGCGGGATCAGGAACGCTCTGAGCTCTGAGCTCGCCATGATGAACAGCGGCACCATTACGAGGAATGTCGTCAGAGACGTCATGAGTGACCTCGAAAGTGTCTGGTTGATACTGTCATCTATGAGAGCGACTGCCTGCTTACGCTTGTAGAACTTGGAGTTCTCCCTGATACGATCGAATACGACGATGGTGTCGTTGATCGAGTAACCTACGACTGTCAGGATACCTGCGATGAACGGGTTGTTGATCGTGATCCTGAATACAGCGTAGATCGAAAGCGTTACGAGCACGTCGTGCGCAAGTCCGGATACCGCTGCGAGTCCGTATGTCCACTCCTTGAATCTGAATCTGATGTAGATCAGCATGCAGATAGCGGCTATGAGTATGGACTTGATGGCGTTGCGCCTCAGATCCTTACCTACCGTCGGTCCGAATTCCTCGGATGCGAGTACGTCAGAGTCTTCGAAGTTGTATTTCTCCTGAAGAGTATTGACTACTTCGGTACGCTCTGCGGACTTGAGGTCCTTGATCGTCTTGATGACGATCTGTGTATTGTCATTTCCTGCATATACGATAGTCGGGTCAAGATCGTAGGATGCTATTGTGTCCTTGACCTCGTCTATGTCTACCTTCTGACCCATCTCGATCTGCATCATGGTACCGCCTGTGAAGTCAATACCGTAGTTGAAGCCCTTGACAGCGGCGAAGCCGAATCCGAGAAGGATGACGATGGCGCTGATAGCATAGAACTTCTTCCTGTTCTCGATGAATTTGATATTCCACTTCCATGTGAATCTCGGTGTGCCGTCTTCCTTGACGCCAAAGAACTTGTTCTTTCCGAACTTCTTGCTCTCGGCGATGAGGTTCACATAGAGCTGAGTGATGAATACGGCTGTCAGCACTGACATAACGGTACCGATCATCAGTGTGAGAGCGAAGCCCTTGACTGAAGTCGTACCGAAGAGGTAGAGCACGAAGGCCGCTACGAGTGTAGTGGTCTGCGAGTCGACTACCGTACCCAGAGCAGCGTGATATCCCATGTCTACAGCTACCTTGACTGACTTGCCCTTGGCTATCTCCTCCCTGATACGGGTGAAGATGATCACGTTGGAGTCTACTGCCATACCGATGGACAGGATAATACCTGCGATTCCCGGCAGCGTCAGTACCGAACCCATGGCTGCCATGATCCAGAGCACGAGCTGGATGTAGAGCAGCAGTGCGAGGTCGGCTACGAGTCCGAGCACTCCGTATACGATGACCATGAGTACAAGTACGAGTGCGAGTCCGATGGCACCGGCCTTGACCGACAGCTGGAGCGCGTTTGCGCCGATGGTAGCTGTCTGTACCGATGAATTGATCTCAGTCAGGTTAGCCGGGAGCGCACCGCCTCTGATGAGCGCGGAGAGCTGCGAAGCTTCTGTCTCACTGAATCCGCCCGGTCTTGTGATCTCGCAGGAACGCGAGTTGATCTTTTCGTGTACGCTCGGAGCGGTGATCACTTCATCGTCGAGGCAGATCACGATAGCCGTGTTGCTGACGAGATTGCCGTCCTCATCTGTCATCGTAGCCTGTACATTACCGCTGTAAGCCTTCTCTGTAGCATCTGCAAAGAGATCGCTTCCCTCGTTTGTGAAGTCGATGGTGATCTTGTAACCGCCGTTCTCGGTGTCTGTCGCGATCTGCGAATCACTGATGCCTTCACCTGTAAGAGCGAGAGTGCCGTCTGCAAGGAAGAACTGGAGCTGAGCCGTACGGCCGATCTGCTCGATGGCTTCCTCTGCGTTCTCAACGCCCGGCATCTCGACTCTTATCCTGTTGTTGCCCTCGATGGACACCTGAGCCTCGCTGATACCCATGGCATTGACACGGTTCTCCAGTACGCTCTTAGTCTGGTTCATGATCGCTGTGAGCTCTGTGCCGGTCTCCGGAGTGTCAGCTTCGAGAAGCACGTAGACACCGCCGTTGATGTCCAGACCGTACTTGAGCTGATCAGCCAGGTTGCCGAATTTATCACCGATACCGGTGAACGAAATCGTCCACGAAGCGATAAGCAACAGAACAATCAATACTGCTAATACTTTTCTTCTGCCTGTTTTCATTTCCTGTAAATACCTTTCCAGTTTTATCGTTGAAATTGTAAAAAGCGCAAAATACGACAATTAACAATTATTCAATCTATTGTACTCGTTTGTGCCTTAAATTTCAATGAAAAAACGGCCCTGCAAAGGGCCGTCTGATGTATCTATTTTGATACTTATCCTTTATCCTTCTCTTCCTGCTCGAAGCGCTTGTGGATGTTGTTGATATCCTCGGTGCTTCCGCCGCCGAAGTCGTCCTTCGCTTTGAGCATGTCCTTAGCGGCAAGTCTCTTGAGAGCTTCGACAACATCCGTCGTAAGCTGGGTGCCTGATACTTCGTCCATGATCTCCATGACCTTGTCGAAGTTCATCCTGCGCCTGTACGGACGGTCGGAATACATGGCGTCGAAGGTATCCGCTACAGCGATTATCTGAGCGACACGAGGGATCTCATCTCCGGAGAGGCCCTCAGGATATCCCCTGCCGTCCGGTCTCTCGTGATGGAGTCCGGCGCCGGTAGCGAGCTCAGGCATTATGCTGATGTCCTTGAGCACGTTGTAACCGAGGCTCGTATGCGACTTGATGATGCTGAATTCCTCATCGGTCAGCTTGCCCGGCTTGTTGAGGACCTCCTCAGGTATGCCGATCTTGCCTATGTCGTGCAGAAGCGCGATATTATAGTACTTCTCAATGGTATCGTCGTCACATCCGAGCTCCTTCGCGAGCATCTCAGTGTAATTGGCTACTCTCAGCGAATGACCATTCGTGTACTTGTCCTTCATATCGATGGTCTTCGCAAAGGCCTCCGTGACCTCCTTGATGAGCTGCCTGTTTTCTTTCTCCTTCTTCTCATAGGCTTTCGCCTGACGGTATGTGAAGAGTCTGACCAGCATGTATACAAGTGAGCAGAATGCCGCGGCGAGTACTCCGTAGAACCATCCGCGCTCGTAGAAAGTCTTCTGTACGTTGATGACAGTGCTGAAGCGTGCATTCTCGTGTCCCATCGAGTCCTTGAGATCTACCACGAAGTTGTACTTGCGGCCTCTCAGGTTCGTAAAGTCGACAGGAACGAGTTCGCTGCGCTTGACCTTGGTCTTTGTCTTGTCAAAGCCTTCAAGATAATATGTCACATCCGGATTAATGAGCGAATATGTGAATACATAGCTGTAAACCGTGAGTTTCTTGGTGCGGGCCGGGACATTGATCACGCCCTTGGCTGTCGGGTAGATGAACTTGCCGTCAGCCTCGACGAACGGTACCGCCACCTTGAGGTTCATCACGTCGTTGAAATCCTTGTTGATGTTGACCTTGGATACGCCGGTATTTCCCGCGACATACAGATCTCCGTTGTCCGTGAGCTCGCTGTATGAATTCGCTGTAGCGATGCATGGCAGACCGTTGTCAGTATCATAGAATACAGGATTGATCTCTTCGTTCTTTATCAGATCGGCAGTCGCTATCTGATAGATACCGTTGCTGCTCAGGATCCACATCTCGTCCTTGTCATTCTCGTACAGGTCGAAGTTGTTGGAATAAGGGAACTTTTGTATGGTCGTGACATTGCAGTCCTTATCGAGATAAGCGATGGAATTGCTGGTTATGAGCCACATTATCTCTCTTGAGATATCATTCTTGACGCGCATCACGACATCCGAAGTCAGCCCGTCATCCGTCCCTACGTGTATGGTCTCATCGCCGCGAATTATGTACAGTCCGTCTCCGTCCGATCCGAATACGAGATCGCCGTTGTCCGCCTCGCCGACAGTCAGTATCTCGGTATTGACCAGGCCGTCCTTGTCGTTATAGACCCTAGTGACCTTTTCGCCTTCTATCACAGCCACACCGCCCGTGCATGCTACGAGCAGTCTGCCGTCCTTCGCTTCGTGTACCGCTCTGATGCGCTCTGAAGGCAAACCGTCCTCTGTCGTGAACTTCCTGATCTCACCCTTGTTGTATCTTATCAGGCAGTTCGGACTGAATGTCGCGATCCAGATATTGCCCTTGCTGTCTCTCGTGATGCTCCTGATACGAACGTCCTTGAGCATTTCCGTCAACTCATTCTCTACTTTGCCGCCCGAGACCTCATCGACCAGTATCAGACCGTCATCAGAACCGATATACAGCTGGTTCATGTAATAGCATGTGGAATTGACTACGGTAGGATCAAGTCCGTACTTTTCGAATACATCGAGGAAGCGATTCCTGACTATCTTCATCACGCCCTGTCTGGATGAAGTGAACCAGAGATTGCCCTCGTAATCGGTCATGACCTGATCTATCGAGTGATTCATAGGCAGGTCTTTAAGCATGTACGGCTTGCCGTCTCTGATGATGCAAATGCCGCTGTCCGTCGTTACCCAGACCTGATCGCCCAGCAGAGATACGCTCTTCACATAAGAAAGTGGGCTTATATCAATAGATTTGACGTCTTTCATCTTTTCGGACAGCGTGCCGTGATACAGGATCGACTCCTCTGTCCCGATATATACCATGCCCGGATTCGCATCGTCAGGCGTTATGCTTGTCGCATCATCGAGCCCGAGCTCCTCTGCCGAATAGAAATCAGTGACCTTTCCGTCAACGATGGTGAACACCTCGTTGTTGTTGGTATTGCCGTAGATAGTGCCGTCCGCCGAGGTGTTGAGCTCCCATACATAGGATTCCTCTACCCGTTTATCATCGATGTCAGTAAGCTTATTGTCCTTGCCGAGCACGGATATGCCTTTAGTGGTGGCAATGTAAATATTGCCGTCCTTATCCTCGCAGAAGGCTCTCACGGAAAGCGACCTGAGTCCGTCCTCTTTCTTGAAAGCGGTGAACTCGCCCTTATCCATGACGAAAGCTCCGTTGTCATTGGTTCCGACCCAGAGTCTGTTGCTGCTGTCGACGAAAAGGCTGACAACGCTCGCGATACCCGTAGTGGAGTCGATTCGTTCGAAGGAATTGCCGTCGTATCTGATAAGTCCGCTGTAGCTGCCTATCCAGATGAAGCCCTCCTCGGTCTCAGCGATCGCGTTGGCCTCGGATGTCGGCAGGCCATTCGTATTGTCGTAAAGTACTGCGGAGAATCCCTCTTTCTGGCCGGTGACATCTACGCTGACGGAAGCTTCCTGCTTTTCATCAGCGAAAGCCGTCAGACTGACCGGCAAAACAAAAAACAGCATCGTAATAACGATCACTGCTGCAGATAGTATTTTTCTCATATGTCCCTTTGTCATTATCTCCATATCCATAGATAAAAATATTTTACAGCAAACGGGTATAAAAAATCCACCCGCTGTCGGATGGATTTTTATGAAGACTATTTTTCTTCTTTTCCTTCTTTGCTCTCTTCCTTCTTGCCGAGCTTCTTAGGAGTTACCTTCTTGTCTCTCGAAGGAGCCTTCTCTTCAACTGCTTCCTTAGGCTCTTCCTTGGCTGCAGGCTTGCTTCCGCCGGCTGCATCCTTAGGGCTTACGCTTGCGATAGCAGTCTTGAGGAACTCGATCTTGTTCTTTCCCGCAGTGGTCGAGATGACGACTGTCTTCTCGTTGATCTTTTCGATCTTGCCGACGATGCCTCCGATGGTGATGGCCTCATCGCCCACCTTCATGGATTCTCTCATCTCTCTGTCAGCTTTGTCCTTCTTCCTCTGCGGTCTGATCATCATGAAGTAGATCATAACGATCAGGAGAGCCATCAGTATGAAACTGAATGTAGGGCTGCTAGGGTTCATAATTACCTCCTGATTGTCCTTCTCAAGTATATGGTGCCGGCGGTGGGGGTCGAACCCACACGATATTGCTATCACGGGATTTTGAATCCCGCGCGTCTGCCAATTCCGCCACGCCGGCGCATGGCAATTTGGCTAAAAAAATGGTGTGGATGACTGGACTCGAACCAGCACGGTTTAACCCACATGGCCCTCAACCATGCGCGTCTACCAATTCCGCCACATCCACACGGCACTTGTTGATTATAGCCACCTTAAAAACAAATTGCAAGGGGTAAATCAAAGTTTTTTGAATTTTTCAGTAATCTTGCTGCAGATCAGCGAACAGCCTGTCCTCCAAGATGAGACTATGGAGGAGCCGCTAAGAGTGTCGTGAGAAGACTGCAGGCTCTTGGCATTTACCGGAGGAGCCTGCCGACGGAGGTCAATGCTTTCGTCCTTACGGCAACGCCGTTATGATTCTCAGGAAGCATTACGGAGCCCGTCGAAGCGAGGTGGCCGGGTGTTCGCTGACCCGTAAAGTAATGAGCGGCGTTAAGTCCCGCTGCGAGAGTCCTCGCTATCGAAGGGGCTTGCCCCCGTAGATCAATGCTTCCATCATTACGGCAACGCCGAATATGAATGAGGAAGCATTTAAGCCCGAATCACAATCCGTTCCGTCGTCCCTCCATGGGACTCCGGGAATTCCGCTCCCTCGGCAAGCTTCGGGAGCTCCAGTTCCCGGAGCTCCTTTAGTTGTCGGTTCGCCGTCACGGTGTGCTTCTGACCTTTCTTGCGGAAGTTCTCGCCGCCGGACTTACCGCCGCTCTCTATTCGACTTCAGTAAGCTTGTAACAGGCTAAGGCATCATCTACGGATCTTCTCAGTTCGGCTATAGTACCGTTATTGTAGATCACGTGATCGGCCTTCTCCACCCTCATATCATCATCCACCTGCGAATCCATGATCAGATCGATCATCTCAGGGCTGATGCCGTCTCTTTCCATTATCCTCTCAGCGCGTATGGCGTGATCGGCAGTTATGACCCATACTGCATCGTAGTCATTCTCGAGTCCCTTCTCATACAGGAGCGGGATGTCGTAGAAGAGAGCACTGGCGCCCTTCTCTTCGTTTTCCTTCCTGATCGCCTCGATATCCTCCAGGATGACCTTGGTAGTCCCTTCCTCAAGTATCGCCTTCTGTCTAGGATCATTGAATACCAGGTCGCGCATCCTGGCTCTGTCGAGTCCGCCGTCCTCCCTGATGAATTCAGGTCCGAAGTGCTCCCTGATATACGGGATGGCCTTGCCTCCGGGTGAAGTTATGGCTCTTGACATCTCGTCAGCATCGACCACGGTAAAACCGAGCTCCCTCAGATATGAAGTGACTCTTGACTTGCCAGCACCTATTCCGCCTGTTATTGCAATATTGAGCATATGATGTCTCCTTATTTCAGTTCATACCAGGTCTTGCCGGTATGTATATCACATATGAGATCCACTGCCAGATCGGCGGCGCCTCTCATGCAGCTGTCGAGTATGTCTCTCACTTCGTCCAGCTCGCTGTCCGGCCCCTCGACGATGAGTTCGTCGTGTATCTGGAGTATCAGCCTCGACTCAAGGCCGCGCGATCTCAGCTCGGAAGATACCGAATTCATGGCTATCTTTATGATATCCGCCGCAGTGCCCTGTATAGGCGTGTTCATGGCTAGCCTCTTGGCGAGCTCCCTTTCCATGAACTTTCTTGAAGCGAATTCAGGGATCTTGCGCACCCTGCCGAAGTAGGTCCTTACTTCGCGTTCCTCCTCGCCCTCTCTGATCAGGCCGTCGAGGTATTCTTTTACCGCAGTGTGCTTGGCGAAGTACTCGTTTATATACTTCTGGCCTTCGCTACGGGAGATATTCAGACTCTCGCCGAGCCCGAATCCGCTCATGCCGTATACGACGCCGAAGTTTACAGCTTTTGCACGTGTCCTGTCAAGTGCTGTCACCTCATCCTCGGGGATGTCAAAGACTCTGGACGCGGTCGCCCTGTGTATGTCCTTGCCCGCCTTAAAGTCGGCAATGAGCGACTCATCACCGCTCAGTGAAGCAAGTATGCGCAGCTCGATCTGTGAGTAATCCGAGCCCGTGAATGAGAAATCTTCCTCCGCAGCTACAAAGGCCTTGCGTATCAGCCTGCCGTAGTCGTCACGTATCGGAATGTTCTGGAGATTAGGCTCCGTGCAGCTCAGTCTGCCTGTAGCGGCTACGGTCTGCATGAAATGCGGCCTGACCCTGCCGTCCTCTCCGATCAGGGGCAGCAGGCCCTCCACATAGGTGCTGTTGAGCTTGGCAAGCTTCCTGTATTCCAGCACGTCAGCCACTATCTTATGATCGTCCCTGAGCTTGTCGAGTATATCGGCAGCGGTCGAATATGAGCCGCTCTTGTTCTTTCCCGGCTTAGGATAAGGGAGCTGCAGCTTCTCGAAGAGTATGGTCCCGAGCTGTTTAGGAGAATTGATGTTGAACTCCTCTCCGGCTTCACCATAGATCTCAGACTCGAGGGCCGCGATGCCCCCGGTGAGATCCTCTCCTATGCCTTTGAGTATCTCCGGATCGCATTTGATGCCTTCCCGCTCCATCAGAGCGAGAGTGAGTACGAGCGGCATCTCACATTCGTCAAAAAGCTTCCTGCAGCCGGCTTCCTCTAGCGCTTTTGACTGCGCGGTTCTTACTTTTGACGAGTAGAAAGCACGTTTAAGGAGCTCATCGTCTGTGAGCTCAAGGCTGTTCATCGACGCATCATCGGAAAGTACCGCTGTTTCTTCCTCACTTGCGACATATCCGCTGTATCTCAAAAGCAGCTTGTCGAGAGGATACTTCTGTCTGTTGGCATCGAGCAGGTACTCCGCTATCGCGGCGTCGTAGTAAGGTATATAGGACTTATCTGCCTTTGACAGCAGCGAGAACACTATCCTCTTGAGCCCGCAGCCGCAGAGCCTGTATCCCATATCTGCAAGCTGAGCGCAGACCAGAGAACCGTCCATCGGAGTGATCTCCTTCAAGCAGGCCAGATCCTTGTCAGCACTGTAAAGCACTATCGATCTGATCTCCGGCTCTGCAAGATGATTAGCATCCGTCGATACTTCGATATACACCTCGCTCCCTGCGTCTACTTTGGAAACGAAGTCCTCAAAGCTTACTCTTTTGACGGCCTCAAGCTCCTCGCTGAAATCAGCAGTCCCTGACGCCGCTTCTCCCGCAGCCTCAGGCATGTCCGAGCGTAGCTTTTTGAGGAAGGCATTGAATTCGAGCTCCGTATAGACCTCGATGAGCCTGTTCATGTCAGGCTCTGTATACTCAAGATCTTCCCAGCTGAAGTCCACCGGCGCTTCCTTGTTGATCGTGGCGAGCCACTTCGACATGCGGGCGATCTCGATATTGTCTCTGAGATTTTCACCCATCTTGCCCTTGACCTCATCCGCATGCTCTATGAGATTCTCCAGACTGCCGTACTGCTCAAGCAGGGCTATGCCCTTCTTCTCACCTATGCCCGGCACGCCCGGGATATTGTCGGAGCTGTCTCCCATCAGACCTTTGAGGTCTATGAACTGCTCCGGAGTGAGATCGTATCTGTCCTTCATCGCTTCGATGTCATAGAGGTCGAATTCGCTCATTCCGCGCTTGTTGATCAGCACATTGACGTGCTCACCGACTAGCTGGAGCTCGTCCTTGTCACCCGAGATGATGAGCGTATCGAGACCATCGAATTCGGCCCTCGCAGCAACGGTACCTATGATGTCGTCAGCTTCGTACTGAGGAAGCTCGAGCACGGCGATATTCATCGCCTCAAGCACCTCGTGCATCATCGGTATCTGTGATAGAAGCTCCGGCGGCGTCTTTAGCCTCCCTGCCTTGTACTCCTTGTATACATCGTGCCTGAATGTGCCGCCCTTCATGTCGAAGGCGACCGCGATATGGCTCGGCTGATAGTCGTTTATTATCTTATTGAGCATATTAACAAAGGCAAACACACCCTGGGTGTGCATGCCTTTTGAAGTTACCATTGGTCTCATTGCGAAATATGCTCTGAACAGCAGGCTGTTGCCGTCGATCAGTATGAGTTTGCTCATGTCTATATCTCCGCGTATTGATTATTCGATCATTTCATGTCATTGGCCGACGGAAGTCCGTAGGCTCCCTTGGCCGAAGTCGCACCGTCTATGATAGCGTACTGCATCACGTCGGTGGCCAATGCCGCAAAGGCGTCGAAATTGACCTCCTGCTGGCCGGATGAAAGCACGAATACAGTATCTCCGTCCAGTGTACTGTGTACTGGCTTGATGGCTCTCGCATATGCATCGTGCAGGATGGATGCGAGCTTGTTGGCCTGAGCCTTTGTCAGCTTTGCATTCGTGATGAGACAGCCGATGGTCGTGTTGAACGGGATGTCATAGCCCATCTTGTCATCATCGCTTCCTGTAGGAGGCTCGTCGATGGACACATCAGCATCAGCGAACAGCTTCTCGATCTCGAGAGCAGTATCCTCGGCAGCATGCGCATCGTGCACCTTGACAGGGTCCTCGATCTCCATGACCGGATCGTCGTCAGGAACCGGCTTGTCAGGCTCGAGATTTTCCTTTACAGGAGTGAGCACAGGCTCGTCATGCCCGTTCCCTAGCTCCTCGATCGTCTCTTCTGCTGCAGTTTTATCTGCCGGCACCTCTGCTGCAGACTCCTCAACAGCTTCCTCTGCTGCAGCTTCAGCTACTTCATCTGCAGGCTCCTCTGCCTCCATGTATTCATCTTCAGGAGAAGTCCAGGTATCTTCTTCAGCGCCTTCCGGCTCTTCTGAGATGACCGGTTCTGCAGTATCCTCAGCTGCAGTTCGGGAAGTAAGACTATCGAGCATCGAAAGATAAAACTCTTCGGTCTCCTTCTCAGCCTTCTTCTTCTCTTCTTCGAGCCTTTTCAGCTCTTCCGCTTCCAGTCTTTTCTTCTCTTCCTCGAGCCTCCTGCGCTCTTCTTCCTCGAGTCTTCTCTTCTCCTCGGCAAGCCGTCTCTGCTCAGCCTCGAATCTCTTCTTCTCTTCCTCGATCTTCTTCTTTTCTTCTTCCTTCTTCCTGGCCTCTTCTAATTGTCTTTTTTTCTCAGCCTCAGCTTTTCTTTTTTTCTCCGCCTCAGCCTTCCTTTTCTTCTCAGCTTCAGCCTTCTTTTTCTTTTCAGCCTCGATCTTCTTCTTGGCTTCCTTCTTTTTCTTTTCTTCCTTTTCCATCTCCGCGAAGAGCTTCTCTACTTCTTCCTTGCGGAACTGTGTGGTCCTCCTGAACTCCTGCTCCATGGCTTCCGCGAGCATGGCCTTCCTGTCCTTCTCAGGGATCTTCTCTCCCTTTGGAGGAGTGAATGACATGACTCCGGCAGCTGACGGATCAGATGAATCGGAATATTCATGGACCATTCCCTTGAGGGCTCTTATAGTGCCGTAGATAGAGCCTCCGTCTTTGGTCCTGAGTCCCGCGATTATATTGCCGGCTCCGCTGTATACATCGCCCATGGCATTGACAGCGACCACGGCTCCCACCTGTATGAAGTCATCTCCGCAGGCATAGGCCCCGAGTCCGGTCTTCATGGCTCTTTCCATCCCGTGGAACTTGCCGACGCTCGCGCCTGTACCGGCTCCTTCGTTGCCCGTTTTGAACACTCCGCCGTAAGCATTGTTCACGGCCTTTTCGCCCATCTTGACATCAGGAAATGCTTTCCTGTCGCCTGCTCCCAGGTCAAACAGCGAAGCGCCGCATACGATAGGTATGTTCATGTCCCATTGCCTGAAACCGACGCCTTTGGCGGCGAGTGCTCTCATTACTCCGGATGCCGATTCGAGTCCGAACGCAGAGCCTCCGCTCAGGACTACGGCATGCACTTCATTCACGGTGTTTTCGCTTCTGAGCAAGTCTGTCTCTCTCGTCGTAGGTCCGCCGCCCCTTACATCGACACCGCCGACAGCACCCTTTTCGCATATGATAACTGTGCAGCCCGTGCCCTTGACCTTGTCAGTGGCATTGCCGATCCTGAATCCCTTTATTGACGAGATGCTGAGTTTCTTGATCTTCATCCTAGCTTAACCCTCTCTGCTGCTTTAGTCTGATGAACCAATAATACCATATATCAGAAGCATTTTCTTATCATATCGGCATCAGGCTCTTCCTTGTTCATGGCACCGACTGCGAAATAGACGATTCCGGAGACGATGAGTCCCGCGATTATCTCGTGTATGCCGAATGGCAGTATCTTGACTCTGTTGAAGAATATGAATACCGCAAGTCCCGTTATGACTGAAGCCAGGCATGCACGGCTGTCTCCTCTCTTCCAGTAGAGCCCTCCGATTATCGGCCAGAAGAACGTGGCCTCGAGCCCTCCGAACGCGAAGAGATTGATCCATACGATGACATCAGGCGGATTGAGTGCCAGCAGACATGCGATGATACCTATACCCGCAGTAAGCGCGAAGCTGTACTTCGGGACTTTGTCGTAAGCGTCTTTATATTTATCGCTGTCCTCAGTGTTCGCTTCCTCGACAGGGACCTTCTTTATGTAGTGGATATACAGGTCCTTGATTATGGTTGCCGAAGCGAGTATGAGAAGCGAGTCTATGGTAGACATGACCGCTGCAAGAGGCGCTGCGAGGAAGAATCCCGCTGCCCACGCCGGCATGTACTTCATTACAACATATGGAATGATCTGGTCGGTGCTCTCAAGCCCCTCCTCCGGAAGCAGAGGAAAAGCAAAGGTCCCCGCAAGGTGCATGCCTATCATGAGAATTCCGATCACGATCGTGCCGTAGATCATGGCGCTGTGCATCGACTTCGTATCCCTGAACGCCATGCATCTGACCGCCGTCTGAGGAAGCCCCAGCACGGCTATGCCTACAAGCACCCAGAAGGATATCAGCGCGCCCGGGCGCAGAGCAGCTATCTCGGCTCCGTACTCGCCCTTGCCCATGAGGTCCCATCCCGGGTTGCCCGCATCGAGCGAGGATATTATATTGCTCATCCCGCCGCCCTGTCTGATGATAAAGAAGAGCATCAGGAAGGTGCCGATGGTCATGACTATTCCCTGTATGGTGTCGGTGGTGACTACAGCTTTGAAGCCTCCGACCGAGGTGTAGATGATGACGACCGCACCAAAGAGCAGAAGTCCCGCCCAGTACGGAAGTCCCGTCACGGTCTGGAGCAGCGTGGCTCCGCCTATGAACTGCGCTATCATCTGGGTCGTAAAGAACACGACCATCGCGATGCCGCATACAATGACTACCGCAGGCGAATCATACCTGGCCCTGAGATAATCGTTGATGGTGACTGCATTTGTCCTGCGGGATATGAGGGCGAATTTCTTGCCCAGCACTCCCAGTGTCAGGAATGTAGCGCCTATCTGTACTCCGGCGACCCAGGACCACGACAAGCCGAAGCCGGAAGCGAGTCCCGGTCCTCCGAGAAATGAGCTTGCGCTCGTATATGTAGCTACGAGAGTCATCGCTAGCACGAAGCCTCCCATGCTGCGCGATCCTACGAAATAGTTCGATAAAAAACCGCTTGATGCGTTCTCCTTCGCTGATCTTCGGCTCGTCCTGATACCGAGATACAGATTGAGAACCAGATACAATATAAGGATGATAAGGACGATCAGCTTTTTACTCATCAGCCGTGCCCTCCTCATCATCAAGATCAAAATCGATAAATACGTGTCTGAGCAGGTAAATGACTCCGATCACGGCGATCACGAACATTCCCGGTGTGCTGATCAGCCACCATAGCGGCAGCCCGAATAATCTTGCATCCGTGCCCGTAAGTCCGTAAGCGAAACCAACGTTCCAGACAAAGCAAACCGCGAAGAGGATGAGCGTAGCTCTCGCCTCGCGCCTTATCTGTCTGTCCTTCTGCTCTCTGGTCACTTGTACTTTCATACTAAATGCCTCCTTGCAGTATAGATGGATAGAAATATATAAAAAAATCCCGAAATACCGTCAAGCCTTTAATTGACGCCCTATCGATAAAGATAAGGTGGGTACTTCCTGAGCCTGGCTTCTGTAGTCCGCTCAAGGCGGCTTTACATAATGCTTCCGCATCGGAATCCCTTTAAGAAAGTGTAGGTTCAATTAAGAAGACTTTGACGCATATTCCAGGAATTGGATCCGCGTTATCAGATATCGAGGTCGCAGTTGTAATAAACCTTCTGTACGTCGTCGTTATCCTCAAGGGAAGTGATCAGCTTGGTCAGCGACTTGATCGCCGCTTCGTCTGTCACATTGGCTTCCATCGAAGGGATCTGCTCGATCTCAGCCTCGAAGATCTCATAGCCTGCATCCTTGATCGCCTGGTGGACGTCGTTGAACGCCGAAGGCTCTGTCCTGATCTCAAAGTTGTCGTCGTTGACTATCATGTCCTCGGCGCCTGCATCGAGAGCGGCCATCATGACTTCATCCTCGTCGAGTCCCTCGGAATCGATGATGACTACACCCTTGCGGCTGAACATATAGGATACGCAGCCCGGAGTACCGAGGTTGCCGCCGTTCTTGTCGAAGACGGATCTGACGAACGAAGCCGTTCTGTTCTTGTTGTCCGTAAGTGCATCCACGATGACAGCTACGCCGCTAGGACCGTAGCCCTCGAACTGGAGCTCTTCGTATGACTCGCCGCCGAGCTCGCCGGAGCCCTTCTTGATGGCTCTGTTGATGTTGTCATTAGGCATTCCTATGGACTTAGCCTTATCGATGGCAACTCTCAGTGACGGATTGAATTCAGGATCTCCTCCGTTCTTGGCTGCCACGATGATCTGTCTCGAATACTTCGTGAACATCGCAGCTCTCTTGGAGTCCTGAGCTGATTTTCTGTTTGCAATAGTACCATGCCTACCCATTGGTAGTCGCCTCCTTTAACTCTTTTGATCTGTTTTCAAGACCTATAATACACCTATGCGGTCTCATCTTCAAGATTCTTGAATGCCGTAGACATCATGAGCTTGATGCGGTTCAGCTGATTCACAGTCGATGCGCCCGGATCGTAGTCTATGGCAACGATGTTCGCCTTCACGTCGTACTGCCTCAGAGCCTTGAGCATGCCCTTGCCCGCCACGTGGTTAGGCAGGCACGCGAACGGCTGCAGGCACACGATGTTCTTGACGCCTTCATCGATGAGATCCACCATCTCTCCTGTAAGGAGCCAGCCCTCGCCGCACTGGTTGCCGACGGATATGAACCTCTCCGCGTTGGATGCAGTCTCCTCTATCCTGTGGTCCGGCGTGAAGCGCTTGCTCTTCGCGCAGGCTTCCCTCACGTACTTCCTGTAGTGCTCGATGAACTCGATACCGACCTTGTTGATGACCATGTCCTTGTAGGTCCCCGACAGGTTGTTGTAGTTATAGATCTTGTTGAGGAAGCCGTACTCGAAGAAGTCGATGAACGATGGCACGACGGCCTCTCCGCCCTCCTCCTCGATGATATCGACAAGGTTGTTATTGGCATTCGGATGATATTTGACGAGTATCTCGCCTACGACGCCGACCCTCGGCTTTTTCATATCCTCGTGGATAGGGATACTGTCGAATTCCTTAACGATCTTATTGATGTTGCTGACGAACTCCCTCTTGCTGAGATTATCGCAGTTCTCAACTATATCGTCGAACCAAGACTCCATGAGCGCCTGGGCGCTTCCCTTCCTGACCTCATACGGTCTTACCCTGTAGAGGCACTTCATCATCAGGTCGCCGTAGAGCGACGCGAAGACGAGCCTCCTGAGAAGCGACACAGTCATCTTGAAGCCCGGGTTCTTCTCGAGTCCGACCATGTTGAATGAGATGACCGGGACCTGCTCCATCCCGAGGTCCTTGAGGGCCTTCCTGAGAAGCGCAACGTAGTTGCTGGCCCTGCATCCGCCTCCGGTCTGCGACATGAATACTCCTGTCCTGTTGAGGTCGTATTCGCCCGACTTGAGCGCGTAGATGATCTGACCGAGCGTGACTATGGTCGGATAGCAGGCGTCGTTGTTGACGTATCTCAGACCTTCCTCCTCGGATTCCTTGGTGACCGCCGGCAGCAGCACCGCGTTGTAGCCCGCCCTCCTGAGAAGCGGCTCGAAGTACTGGAAGTGCAGCGGCGACATTTGAGGTACGAGCAGCGTGTATCCGTCCAGTTTCATCTTCTTGGTGAAGAGCTTGCGGATGTACGGGAGATTGATCATGTTAGGCTTCGTGCCCATCTTATCACGCTCCTCGAGGGCCGCCTTCAGGGACCTGATCCTGATCTTGGCCGCGCCGAGGTTCGCTCCCTCATCTATCTTGAGTACAGTGTAGAGTTTGTTGTTCTGCTGGAGCAGCTCATCGACCTCGTCAGTCGTGACCGCATCGAGGCCGCAGCCGAATGAATTCAGCTGTATGACTTCGGTATCATCGTGCTGGCCAGCGTATATCGCCGCCTTGTAGAGCCTCGAATGATATACCCACTGGTCGAGTATGCGTACCGGTCTAGCAGCTCTCACCTTCCAGCTGACCGAATCCTCTGAGAGGACCACCATGCCCTGCTGGGTGATGAGCTCGTCTATGCCGTGATTGATCTCAGGGTCGATGTGATACGGCCTGCCTGAGAGTATGATGCCCTTGAGACCGTGCTCTCTCATGAATGAGATGGCCTTATTGCCCGCTTCGGCTACATCGCTCTTGTACTTCTTCTGAGCCTTCCTGCCTGCATACAGAGCATGCCCGATCTCGGTCATATCCGTGTCTATATTGAAGAGGCTGTATTCACGCTCGTCCTTACCGAGGTGATAGCTCTCGACAACGTTCTCGGCGTTGCTTACATCCACTTCGCGCGTGCCGGAGAAGAACTTCGTCATCTCCCTGATGAATCTGTCATCGTTATCGTAAGGCACGAATGGATGATAGAATTCCACGTCATTGTCATAGAAGTAATCGGCCATGTTCTTGTCGATCACTTCCGGATAGGTCGCGACAACCGGGCAGTTGTAGTGGTTAGGCGCGGTCTTGTCCTCGACCATCTCGTAGTTGATCGATGGATAAAATATGCGCTTCACTCCGTTCTCGACGAGCCACTTGATTTGGCCGTGAACCACCTTGGCCGGATAGCACGCGGTATCGGATGAGATCGTATCCATGCCGTTCTGATACATGTCCTTATTTGTAGGCGGGCTCAGCACTATGCTGAATCCGAGATGAGTAAAGAACGCATGCCAGAACGGATAGTCCTCGTACATGTTGAGCACGCGCGGTATGCCGATCACTCCTCTCTTAGCTTCGCTCTCCTCCAGTATCTCCCTGTCGAAGAGAAGCTCGTTCTTGATCTTGTAAAGGTTAGGAAGATCAGACTTCTCACTCGTGATACCGGCTCCCTTCTCGCAGCGGTTGCCAGTGATGTAGCGGCTGCCGTCAGCGAACTTAGAGATGGTCAGCAGGCAGTTGTTGCCGCATCTGCCGCATCTCGCATTGGAAGTCGTGACCGTGAAGCTGTCGACCTTGTCGAGCGGGAGCACTTCCGAGCGCCCGCCTTCGACGTAATCGTCGCACGCTATGATCGCGGCACCGAAAGCGCCCATCAGGCCGGAGATGTCAGGTCTGATGACGTTCTTGCCGAGTATTATCTCAAGGCTCCTTAGCACCGCCTCGTTGAGGAAGGTGCCGCCCTGCACGACTACATGATCACCCGTATCTGAGGTATTCCTCAGCTTGATGACCTTGTAGAGCGCGTTCTTTATGACTGAATACGAAAGTCCCGCCGAGATGTCAGCGATGGACGATCCCTCCTTCTGGGCCTGCTTGACCTTGGAGTTCATGAACACCGTGCATCTCGTGCCGAGATCCACAGGCTTCTGAGACTTCAGAGCCTCGGCCGCGAACTCAGGCACGCTCATGCTTACGGACTTCGCATAGGTCTCTATGAAGGAGCCGCAGCCCGAAGAGCAAGCTTCGTTGAGCATGATGCTGCTGATCGCACCGTCATGTATCTGCATGCACTTCATGTCCTGGCCGCCTATATCGAGTATGAAGCTGACCTCAGGCAGGAACTGCTTCGCGGCCTTGTAGTGAGCCATGGTCTCGATCTCGCCGTCGTCTATCCTGTAAGCCGCCTGGACCAGGCCTTCGCCGTAGCCGGTGACTACGGATCTGCCGATATATGCATCCTCAGGAAGCTGCGAGTAGATCTCCTTGAGGACCTGCCTCACGACTTCGAGAGGATCTCCTTCGTTGTTGCTGTAGTGCTCGTAGAGAAGCTCCTTGTCCGAATTGATCAGAGCCGCCTTGGTAGTGGTCGAACCTGCGTCTATGCCGAGGAAGACCGGTCCCTTTACGGAGGAAATATCGCCTCTCGTGATCCTGTCCTTCGCATGGCGCTCCCTGAATT
Source organism: Anaerovoracaceae bacterium (assembly GCA_045604305.1). Lineage (GTDB taxonomy): Bacteria > Bacillota > Clostridia > Peptostreptococcales > Anaerovoracaceae > Crickella. Next base: position 18,206 of record JAZUNV010000042.1, read on the forward strand.
CCTTCAGTTCCTCCTCATCGAGGAAGAGCGGGCGCAGATACTTGGTATCCGATATATCGTCAGGCGATGCATTGTCGAGCTTGGATATCAGCGTATCGAGCTCGCAAGGCTCTTCCTTCTCAGCCAGATAAGCAGCTCCGATGGCAACGAAAAACTTCGCATTCTCAGGGAACACGATATCTTCGTCCTTGAGATCGAGAGTCTCTATGAACCTTGCCCTCAGCTCTGACAGGTATTCGAGCGGACCGCCGAGGAACGCAACGTTCCCCCTGATTGGATGGCCGCATGCCAGGCCTGATATCATCTGATTGACTACAGCCTGGAATATCGAGGCCGCTATGTCCGCGGTCTTGGCGCCGTCGTTGATCAGCGGCTGGATGTCCGTCTTTGCGAACACTCCGCAGCGCGAAGCTATCGGATATATGATCGTATGCTCCTTGGCAGCCTCGTTGAGTCCTGCCGCGTCTGTATTGAGCAGCACTGCCATCTGGTCGATGAAAGCGCCCGTGCCTCCGGCACAGGTACCGTTCATCCTCTGTTCCACAGTCTGACCGTAGAACGTGATCTTGGCATCCTCGCCGCCGAGCTCTATGGCAACGTCGGTCTGAGGTATGAGTTCCTCTACTGCTCTGCTGCAGGCTATTACTTCCTGCTCAAACTTGATCCCGAATAAGTCTGCAAGTGAAAGACCGCCCGATCCTGTGATAACAGGTCTGACGGACAGATTTCCCTTTTCGTTCCTCAACTCTCTGATAAGCTCGCCGGCCTTCTCAAATACGTTGGACATGTGTCTTTCGTACTTCGAGTACTGTATGTTGCCGTCGTCATCCATCAGGACGAGCTTGACTGTCGTGGATCCTACATCGATTCCTAATTTCAGTTCCATTTCCTTACCAATTACCCAATATGTCCCCAAAAAGCATTTTGCTTCTTTATATTATCTATATAAAATTGGGCAGACCGTAAGCCGGGTTCTGTATCTGACGATCATCCATCTAGGACCGTGATTGCTCACGGCCTCCAGCGACTTACCTCGGGCGGGTACGGGCCGCACCACAAGATGCCCTTCTTAGTCTTGCTCCGGATGGGGTTTACACGGCTGCTGTGTCTCCACAGCACCGGTGAGCTCTTACCTCACCATTTCAACCTTGCCACGGCATTACCCGTTTCGGCGGAATGTTTCTGTTGCACTTTCCCTACAGTTACCTGCGGCGGACGTTATCCGTCATCCCTGCCCTGCGGAGCCCGGACTTTCCTCATGCCAAAGGCACGCGATCGTCTGGTCTACCCAAAATTACTTACACTATTATATTGAAATGTTTTTTATTTGCAATCCTCGATTTTACCAAAACTTGTGAGAATACCCCTGTCCTCTATAGGCAGCGGGATGAATCACCCCCTCATTTTTCCAATAGTAAGTATAATACCAGGGCTCACTTAGCTCAAGTTCCGTCCACACTAACGGCTCACGGATCCTCTCGAAAAAACGCAAACAAACGTTTGAATGACCATGCCGAAAGTGGTATAATAAAGCCAACTTAAGAATCCAACCCGTTTCCGGGCCGGCCCGTTGCAGGCAGGAGTGCATCAGGATATGCGTGATTCAAGGCACGCGTATCCTTCTTTTTTTCAGAGGGAGAAAGCATGACACGCATCAGAGGCTACAAGTACAGAGCGTATCCAAATAAGAAGCAGCAGGAGTTCTTTGCAAGGAACTTCGGCCATTGCCGGTTTGTATATAACCACTATCTCAGAGAGAAGATGGATGTGTGGCATGACTTGCACGATACTCTCAGCTATTCTGAGATGAGCTATGATCTTTCACATGTCCTCAAGACAGAGCATGAATGGCTGAAGGAAGCTGACAGTTCTGCGCTTCAGCAATCACTGAGACATCTCGACAATGCATATAACAACTTCTTCAGAAAGAGAGCTGGTTTTCCTAAGTTCAAGAAGAAACGTTCCGAACAGAAGTATCGGACAATGAACGTCAATAACAACATAAGGCTCGAAGGAAATCGTATCAGACTTCCTAAGGCAGGATATGTAAAGATAGTCAATACGAGATCCTTTGATGGGAGGATAATAAGCGCTACAGTGATCAGAACATCAGGCGGGAAGTATTACATATCTCTTCAGGTTGAAGAGGAGTATGAGATCCTTC
>JAZUNV010000043.1:0-15151 GCA_045604305.1 Anaerovoracaceae bacterium
TCTTCCATCCTCTTTGCCTTCTGATACTCCTCGATGAATCCTGCCGAAATGATACCCGTAGGGATGGCTACCAGTCCGACGCCGAGGAAGGTGATGATGATGCCCAGTATCTGGCCGAGTATCGTCACGGGGTAAATATCCCCATACCCGACCGTGAGCAGAGTAGATGTCGCCCACCATATCCCGGAGAAGGCATTTTTGAACACGTCAGGCTGCGCATTATGCTCCACGCTGTACATGCACAGGCTGGATGCGAGTATCAGAAGCGCGATGATGAACATCGATGCGAGCAGCTGAGTCTTCTTGCCCTTGATGACGTTGCCGATCAGGGTCAGAGAGTCTGAATAGGCATTGATGCGGAAGAGCCTGAATATACGAACAACCCTGAACATCCTGAACACCGCCGCTCCCGCCGGGAAGAATGCCGGCAGATAGTGAGGCAGGAAGGACAGCAGGTCTATTATGCCGTAAGCCGAAGTCGCGTATTTGACGGCAGCCTCTCCGCCCTTATATCCCGGATACTGCTCCTCCGCCGTGATGATCCTGAGCACGTAATCAACAGCGAAGAAAGCGACCGTGATATCATCGACCAGGTGCAGCAGCGAGCCGTACTGAGCCCTTACCTCGTCAAAGGTCATCGCAAAGGCCGCGACCAGATTGGCGATCAGAGCCAGGGTGCTGATGATGTCGTAAGCCTGGTTGATGCGGCTGTCGACAACACCCGTCGATACCATGTTGTATAGCTTCTTCTGTGTCTTTTTCCAGCTGTTTTCTTTCTCAGTCATAACACCTGTATTGTAACATTTTTAAACCGGAAATGGGATGTAAACCGTTAATAAAGGCTGCCGAACATGTCGTGAGTGAATGAGCGAAGTCCGGATCAGGCGACACGCTCCAGACGCTGTCAAAGTATCTGCCCTTAAGCCTAAACCATCTTCACGAAAGCTTATCAGCGATAATGAGCGAGGGAGCATGTGAGGCAGCCCCCCGATACCGGCCCAAAGCCGCCGAACATGTCGTGAGTGAATGAGCGAAGTCCGGATCACATGACACGCTCCGGACGCCGTTACCGTATCTGCCCTTAAGCCTAAACCATCCTCCCGAAAGCTTATCAGCGATAATGAGCGAGGGAGCATGTGAGGCGGCCCTCCGATGCCGGCTCAAAGCTGGCGAACATGTCGTGAACGAATGAGCGGAGCCCGGATCACATGACGCGTTCCGGTTTCCAGAAGCTCCCGAGGAATATCATTATGAAAGGATATATCTCCAGGCGCCCCGCGATCATGAGAATGCACATGACGTACTTCGACAGCGGGCTGAATGCCGACGGAGCTACGGACATCGAATCCTCCGCAACGCTGGTACCCGCATTGGTCAGGACAGCCTGTGACCAGGCCAGCGCAGCGCCTGCAGTGATGTCATCCAGTGACAGCAGCAGCGCACCTGCGAGCCAGGTGATCATGAACAGAGCGATAAAGAGATTGGCTCTTATCACCTGACTGGTCTTCATCGGTTTCTTATTGAAGGTATACGAACGCACGCTGTCCGGATGTATGTGGCTGAGCAGGCTATGCTCTATAGTCTTGCAGGCTATGATGATGCGCGCCTCCTTGATGCCGCCTCCCGTTGATACAGAGCACGCTCCTATGAACATCTCCACCATCACGAGCATGATGCAGAATACAGACCAGCCGCTCACATCGGTCACAAAGTAGCCCGCGGTGGATGCGACGGATATGATCTGCATCAGAGTATCCGCGAACTTTTCCGCAAGAGATGAGGCGCTGAGGCCTCCCTGTGTGTCTGCCGCCACGGAGTATGTGATGATCACAGCCGTGACCACTATCCGCGAGAGGTACCACTTCATCTCGGTGCTCTTCCTGAGCGAAGCGAAGCGCCTGCTTATGATCAGCAGGAAGAACGTGCAGTTGAGCGAGCCAAGAAGGGTGAATACGGATATCACCGCCTTTATCGCCCACGGAAGTCCCGCTATCATCCCGTTGGATATATGCGGAAGGCCCGCGGTGCTGATGCCCGAAAGCGCCGTCAGCAGAGCTGTGAATACCGGCATGTCAAGCGCTGTCAGGAGTAGGAACTCTATCACAGTCAGCGCAATATATACAAATACTATCTTTTTGTAACCCAGTCTGAACGGGGTATCGCTTTTAAGGAAGGTCGGCCCCGGGAATTCCGTCGAAGCCAGACCCCAGCCAATGAACTGCCTGGAAGGCACGAATGTCAGTATCACCATTATGATGCCTATACCGCCGAGCCAGCTGCATGTAGCGCGCAGCAGGCTCAGAGATGCCGGTACGAACTCGCTGCCGTGGATGCATATTCCCGTAGTCGTCCAGCCGGCGCACGATGACAGCACCGCGTCCTCAAATGCGGATCCCGGCATGCCGAAGTAGTAGGCCGGGACGGTCACTACGCATATCATCAGCCATATGAAGAATGTGGTCATGTACCATATCCTCGGGCGTACTGCATCTCTGACCGCACCCGCATAGATCCTGCCCGCTCCTCCGATGATGAGGCAGACAAGACTCGTTATCCCTATGCTCTTCGCCGCCGCATTCTCGCTCATCAAAAGAGCCGCGCCGGCAGACGGCAGGAACGCCGCTCCCGCTGCCAGCAGCGCACGGGACATCATATTTAAAACAAAGCGTCTGTTTGCGTTCATGTGCACGTCTATACTCTGTACGGATCCCTGAAGTATCTCGAGAAGATCACGAAGAATGTCGTAAGCTCAAGCCTGCCCGCTATCATTATGAGTGAGAGGATTATCTTGCTGAAGGTATCATAAAATGCGAAATTGCATGTCGGTCCGACTCCGCCGAAGCCCGGTCCCACATTGCTGATGCAGGTGAGCACGGCCGTGAAGTTCGTGATAGGGTCGCCCCTGCCGCCAATGGATATCAGGAGCACACCGACGAAGATCGTCGCGATGTACGTAGTCACGAAGCCTATTATGTATTTAAGCGTCTCCGTCATCAGCTTCTGCCTGTCGACTGAGACATCGCGCACTATGTTGCCGTGGAGCTTTATACCCATCTCCCTCTTTATAGCCCTGAAGAAGACGAGCACTCTGATCACCTTGACGCCGCCCGCCGTGGACGAGCTCGATCCTCCTATCACCATCAGCATGATCATCACCATGTGGCAGAACGCCGGCCAGAGGTCGAAGTCTGTGGTCGCATAGCCTGTCGTGGTCATGATGGTGCACACCTGGAATGCCGAGTCGGTGAGAGCGTGGCCCGCGCTCTTATATCCACCGCGCGTCATCAGCGATACCGTGATCGCAGCTGTACAGATAATGATTATGCTCGCATAGAGCCTGAATTCCTCGTTGCCCAGCACTCTCTTGATATCTCCCCTCACTGCAAGGAAGAAAAGCTCGAAGTTGGTGCCCGCCAGAAACATGAATATCGTTATGACCCAGGTGATGTAGTAGCTGTTGAAGTGGGCTATGCTGTCGTTGTATGTCCCGAAACCTCCTGTCGCCATGGTGGTGAAGGCGTGGTTGACAGCATCATAAAGGCTCATGCCGCCGCCCATCAGCAATAAGGCCAGCAGGCCCGTTAGCACGAAGTATGCGATGTAGAGCCTCTGGGCAGTTCCTGAGAAGCGCGAAGTCAGCTTGGTGACCGTCGGTCCCGGAGTCTCGGCGCTCGCTATGTTGCGTGCCTTGATGCCGAAGCTCGGCAGCAGCGCCACGAAGAGCACGATGATGCCCATGCCGCCCAGCCACTGGGTGAATGATCTCCACATAAGCACCGAACGAGGCAGGGCCTCCACATCTCGAAGTATGGTGGATCCTGTCGTGGTGAAGCCCGACGCAGTCTCAAAGAAAGCGTCGAAGAAGTTGGGGATGGACTCGGTAGCGATGTACGGTATGCATCCTACAAGAGATGCTATCAGCCATACCGTCGCAACGAGGAAGTAGCTGTCGCGCGGCTTCAGCTCCATGTCATTGAGATCACTGTGATACCTTACATGTGCGAATTCGCCGAGCAGGAAGCACGTGATCATTACAAGAGCAAAAGCTCTGATCGAGGACTTTTCGCCGTATATCAGAGCAGTAATAAGAGGCAGCGCCATGCACGCGCCCATCAGATTCAGTATCAGTGCGTAGAAATACGCTATCCGTTTCATGCCTTTAAATTATCTCTTGATAGAGAGCCTCATCGCAGGTCTGGTGAGCTTCTCTACATATCCTATGTGCGATACGAGGCAGACCACGATGACGCGGTCGCCCTCCCTGATGGTCGTATTACCGTCAGGGATGATGGTCTCCGTTCCGCGGCGAATGGCCGCGATGATGATGTATTCAGGCAGATCGAGGTTCTTCAGAGGGATGTTGAGCATGTTCATCCTGTCTGAAGCGTAGATCTCCATGATCTCGGCCTGGCCCTGAAGGAGCACCGACGAGAGCACCCTCTTGGATCCGCGAATGGCCCTGAGTATGGCGCTCACGGATATGTCGAGAGGGTTCAGCACCACATCGATACCGAGCTTGGAGATGAGCTCCTTGTAGCTCTCGTGGCTCACCTTGGATATGACGTCCTCGACGCCGTGATTCTTTGCGGTCAGGGCGAGCAGGAGGTTCTCCTCATCATAGCCGGTGCAGGTGACGAAGGCATCCATCTCGTTGAGATCCTCGTCCTCGAGCAGCTGGATGTTGGCTCCGTCTCCGTTGAGCACCATGACGTTCCTCAGCTTGTTGGTCAGGTAGTGACATCTCTTCCTGTCCTGCTCCACGATCTTTACTCTGGAACCGTACTCCGAAAGCCTTCTGGCCAGATAGTATCCAGTCTTGCCGCCGCCGATTATCATCACCTTGCGCGCGTCGGAGTGATGGAACTTCGAATGCACCCTCTTGCTCAGCTTGAAGACATCCTGCTTCTCTCCCATGAGGTAGATCAGATCATGCTCCTCGATGATGTCCGAGCCGTGAGGGATGATCATCTTGCCGCTCCTGGAAATGCCGACGATCAGGAAATCAGGTGCGATCGCACGGAATTCCATGAGGTTCCTGCCTATGACCTCAGGCATCTTGGAAGCCTCGAATTCTATGAGGGCGATCTGGTCGAAGGTGTATATGCCGTTCGACAGAGTGTATTTGTCTATCAGATATCTGTATATCTCCCCGGTGATAAGCAGGTCCGGATTGATGATCATGTCTATATTGCAATGTTCGCGTATGAACTCGAGCTGGTTCATGTGCTCAGGGTCCCTGACTCTGGCAATGACGTACTTGCACCCCAGCACCTTCGCGAACGAGGCCGCGAGGATGTTGGTATCATCGGAAGTGGTGGCGCTCAGCAGGAAATCGGCTTCGGATACGTGCACCTCACGCAAAAGCTCGACCGTCTTGGCATCTCCCGCCACGGTCATGACATCGTACATCTGGGCCAGACGTTCCAGCTTCTCATCGTCTGTATCTACCAAAGTGACATCATAGTCACCGTCCATCAGTGCTTCGACAAGCCTTATGCCCAGCTTGCCGGCACCCAGAATTATGATCTTCATCAGATATCTCCTGTTTTCCGTACTGTGCAGAGATCCCATTGTCCCTGCAAACATCGTATTATAGACTTTTTGGCCTGTACTTACAATACTTTTGCGTCAGTCCGGGACTATTCCACGGACTTTAATGACTCGGTCATCGAGACCTCATCGAGGCGCTTCCTCATCATCAGACTGACTCCCGCCGCAAAGACAAGCGTCAGTATCGCGGCGATCGCGTAGTCCGTCGGCGCTATCCTTGACTCGAAGTAGATCATCTTGACAGTGATGCGGTCCACGGCGAAGTCCATCAGCGCCTTGCCCAGAGGCAGGCCGATCAGGGCTCCCGCCACTGCCATGAAGATGTTCTCACGGAACACATAGCTCGACACTTCCCTCCGGTCGAATCCGAGGACTTTGATAGTCGCTATCTCCCTGATCCTCTCCGTTATGTTTATATTGGTCAGATTATAAATGACTATGAACGCCAGCAGAGCCGCAGCGACCACGATCGCGATCACCACCGCATCGAGGCTCTTCATCATCTCAGCGATGCTTGCACGTATATCCCGGCTGGCCTGGACTGCGGCTGTGTACTCACCGGCTGCCGCCTTCTCCAGGGACTTATCGAGGGCCTCCTCACCGGCTCCATCAGGCAGCTTCACATATGCAGCTTTGATGTCCGCCTTCTTACCCATGCCCTCTTCATAGGTCTCCGTGCTCATGAACACCTCATTATAGACGAAGTTCTCCGCAACGCCCGATACCTTCAGCTTCATCTCGCGGTAACCATCGCGCAGAGTGATCTCGTCGCCCACGTCTGCGCCGCAGTCGTGCCTGAGCATGCGGCTTATGACCACTTCGTCCTTTCCCGGGAATTCGATGCTGTCCCCGCCAGAATGCAGATCGACGTATTTGCCGAAGTCCTCAGGATCTGCCGCAACGCATGTCACATCTTCTTTCTTATCTCCTATGACTGCCGTGATCTCCCCCCGGTGTATGAACTTCACATCGCAGGAGTTCTCTCCTCTGCCGGCATCGATCTCCCTGAGGAAGTCCGCCTGTCTCTGCTCAGTCATGTTCTTGTCGAAGAAGACGAGATAATCGTACATCGATATCTCATCAAACTGGTGGTCTGCAACCATGGAGACAGTGGTCCTTATGCCCGTAGCTGCGACCAGCATCGCGGTGCATCCGCTCACTCCGATCACCATCATGAGGAAGCGCTTCTTGTCGCGGAATATGTTCCTGATCGACACCTTGTAAAGGAAGGATATCCTGCTCCAGACAGCAGGGATCCTCTCGAGAAGTATGCGCCTGCCCGCAGGAGGTGTCTTCGGTCTGATGAGCTCGGACGGCGCCGCCCTGAAGTCCTTTGCCATGGACAGCCAGGTCGCTCCCATGGAGCACAGCAGAGCCGCAGCGATCGAAGCCAGAGCGAGTCCCGCATCCAGTACGTAAGGGGTCTTACCCGCGAAGTCATAGAACATCGAGTAGGCGTGCCAGATGACCACAGGGAATACCCGGCAGCCCGCAAAGAATCCCGTCACAGCTCCGAGGAAGGCCGCGCTTCCCGAGTAGAACAGGTACTTGGCAGAGATCTGTGCATTGCTGTATCCGAGGGCCCTGAGAACTCCGATCTGAGTCCTCTGCTCGTCTACCATGCGCGTCATGGTTGTCACGCATACAAGCGCGGCTATCAGGAAGAAGAATACCGGGAATACCTTTGCGATATTGTTCACTATGCCCGAATTGCTGTCAAACGACGAGTAGCCCCTGTTGTCCGTACGCGAGAGGGCATAAGATCTGCCCGTCTCCATGTCATCTATCTCCTCCTGAGCCTCGTCCAGCTTCTCCCTCGCATCGGCCAGTTTGGCTTCCGCATCTGCGAATCCGCTCTCCGCCTTTTCCCTCTGCTCAGCGAGTTCAGCCCTGCCGTCTGCCAGCTTGCCTTCTTCTTCGTCAAGCATCCTGAGGCCCTCATCAGCCTGGGATATACCTTCCTTCGCCTGCTCGATGCCGTATTCGAGCTGGACTCTGGCGGAATTGGCCTCTGCCAGCTTTGCGTTGATCTGATAGAGACCGGCGTTGATCTCGAGTATCTGCGCGTCGGCGTCTGCTATCTGCTTATCCAGCGATTTCTTCTCTCCTCTCAGGGCTTCTATCTGAGCCGCGACCGAGGGGTCATCTGCCTGCGGGAGCAGTGCATCTATCTGCGCCTCTATCCCGTCCCTCGCAGATACCAGCTGCGCTCTTCCGGTCTGAGCCTGTGCCAGTCCGGCCTCCGCCTTAGCCTTCTCGCTGTTCAAAGCAGCTATCCCCGACTTGACCTCGGCGAGCTTTGGCTTCAGTTCCGAAACTGTATCTGAGGCCTTAGTCCTGCCGGCATTCGCCTTCCTGCGGTTCGAAGCGATCGCGTTCTCGCCCTTCGCCAGCTCAGCCTCTCCGTCTCTTATCTTGCTTTCGGCATCGTACTTCTCGCTCTCAAATTCCGCGAGATTCTCTTCGTACTCCTGCCTCTTTTCGTCCAGCTTCTCCTGAGCTTCCCGTCTCGCGCGGTCCTCACGCTCTTTGTTTAGGTTGTCCGCGAGATCTTCCATGCTGCCCTTCGCCGCATCCAGCTTCGCCTCGTGTTCAGGGGTGAAGGAAGCCTCATCTCCGGCGAGCTTCAGGTAGAGTCTCGAGTATACATCCATGTCGAAGGCGTCCTTCATCACATACGCGAAGGTGTACAGACTTCCGTTGCCGATATCAGTAGTGCCCTTCTCTGAATCGAGGAAAAGTGGTGAATTCACTATGCCGACTATCCTGTACTCCTTGTCCCAGAAGCGGTCGAGCGTGTCCCGGTCGTTGCTGTCCGAGATGATGATCTTATCGTTGATGCCATATCCTTCCTCGCCGGATATGAATTTCTCTATGACACACTCGTCCTCGCTTTCCGGCAGCCTGCCCTCTGCAAGGCTGACCTTATTGATGTGCTCAGGCATGGATATAAAGCGGATAGGATGCTGATCTCCGCCCTCGGGGCCGGCCATCGCATCTATCTGGAAAGAGCCCTCAGCCTCGGATACGCCGTCCCACTCAAGAGCCGTGGATATGCTCTCTTCATCTATGCCGTACGAGGTCATGATCTCGTAGTCAAAGAAATTCAGTTCTCCGAGATAATCCGTCGCAGCCTTTACCATCACTGGCTTGCAGGCCTTGAGTCCACTGAAAAACCCCACTCCAAGAGCTACGATAGCAAATATCGCGAGGTATCTTGCGAGTGAGGTCTTTATCTCTCTGAGAGTGGATTTCCTGAGCATGTATCTCTATATATGTATGAAAGCTACCATTCGATCATAGATACAGGCAGCGGGTTGCGGTTGACCTTTATATCCGTGACCCTGCCGCTTCTGACCGTGATGACTCTGTCAGCCATCGGAGTGATAGCCTTGTTGTGCGTTATTATTATGACCGTGGTTCCTGAATGCCTGGCCTGATCCTGGAGCAGCTGCAGTACGGACTTGCCCGTATTGTAGTCGAGCGCTCCCGTCGGCTCATCACAAAGCAGGAGCTTCGGGTTCTTGGCGAGCGCCCTGGCTATGGCCACTCTCTGCTGTTCGCCGCCCGACAGCTGTCCAGGGAAATTGTTCATCCTGTCGCCAAGGCCAACAGCCCTCAGTGTCTCCGCAGGATCGAGAGGGTCGCTGCAGATCTGAGTCGCGAGCGATACATTCTCAAGAGCCGTGAGGTTCTGCACCAGATTGTAGAACTGGAAGACAAAGCCTATGTCGTATCTCCTGTAGTCCGTGAGCTCTTTGAGGCTGAGTCCGCTGATCTCCCTGCCGTCGAGCGATACGCGGCCGCTCGTCAGAGTATCCATGCCGCCGAGTATGTTGAGCAGCGTGGTCTTGCCCGCTCCGGATTCACCTACTACCACAGCAAGCTCGCCATTCGCCACGCTGAAGCTCGCATCCGAAAGCGCCTCGATGTCGACCTCACCGACATGATAGACCTTGCGGACGTGCTCCAGCAGCACAAACTCGTTTCCCTCATTGACGGGAGCGGCATTCGCCATCACCGTATTCCAGTTTCCTTTCATTATGGTCTGTGCCAATTCTGTCACCTAAATGAAAATATTGATGCTGCCTATCACGAGCCCAATGAGAGCGCCGAGATTGACTATCATGTTGAGCTCTGTCTTCATGACTGTAAGCACGCCGGTCTCGAGCTCCTCCACCGACATCGAATTGATCTTGTCCTCCACTACCTGCGCCACATCTATCCTGCGAAGCGCTGAATTGACGGCATTGACCACGGACTCCCTGTAAGCAGTCGTGATCTTGTTTCTCACCGTCTCCTCATCGTAGCCGGCCTGATCGAGCACGTGAAGAGGAGTCCTCTCCCCGAGGTCGTGTATCCTCGATGCTGTTATATCGTGTATCATGCCCTCGGCATTGTCGTCGATGAATTCCTCCATCTTCTCCGCGACCTTGTCCATGATCTTTTCGATCAGCCTGTCGGATACGACTATGGACAGAAAGGTGGATTCCATCACCTGCTCGTTGAGCATGGATATGCCCTCCTGCTTGATGACGCCCGGGATGTTCATCATCCTGATGGCATCGCTTATCTTGGAAGTCAGGAGCTCCACGACATTGTTCTCGAAGTTGTCAAAGCGCTCCTTCGAGCCTATCATGATCGCTCCCGTGTCCTTTATATCCTCGCCGAGTATGGCCATGACCCTGTCAATGAGAGGTTTCTCGACCTCTTCGGTCAGCAGCCTGCCGGATATGTCTTCCTTGGTGAAGAGCTCGTCCTGCACTATCTTGCCTGCCGACTTGGCAAGCCTCGCCTTGCCCTTAGGGATCGCGCCCGGGGTCAGCGGTATCTTGTGTCCGAATATGTACTTGGCCTCACGCGGGCGGAAGAGCATCCGGACCGCGATATAGTTGGTGAAGTAGCCTATGACGGCACCCACCAGAGGGGGCAATATGTACTTACTCAATACAGCCCATGTCATTTCTTATCTCCTTCGCTGCGGCTTTCCTCTCCGCTGTCTTTACTGTCATAAAGCCCGCCATCCTCGTGGCTTCCTGCCTTGCCGACAGAGTGAGCCGCGATACTGCCGAGGTTGCTCCTGGTGCCTACGATCCAGAGTATGTCTCCCTTCAGGATGAGCATGCTGGACGGCGGCATCTTGAGCGCATACCCGTCCCTTTCGAGGCCGAGTATCATGCAGTTGCTCCTGTGATTTATGCCGCTGTTTCTTATCTGCTTGCCGGCGTAGCTCTCCGTGCCTCTCACCATGATGGCCGCACAGGCAAGCGCATTCTTCTCATCAGGATAATCCGTCTCGAGAAATTCTCTCAGAGTGCGTATATTGACCTGCTGGTCCGTTTCCAGAGCCTTGTAAAATGTCCTGAGTGAAGGCCTTTCGCCTATGACGTGTATCATGTCGCCCTCGTGTATCACTGACCTCCCGGGCGGCATCGGTATGCGCTTATCTCCCCTCCTGATCTTGACTACGTATACCGAGTAGTTCCTGCCCCAGTGCAGATCAGCTAAAGCCTTGCCGGCATATGACGCCCCCTCAGGAACGATCCAGCTGAATATGCTGTAGTCCTCATCCAGCCAGTTCTGTTCGCTCCTGGCTCCTCCGCGCGCATCCATTGTCTTTTGATTGAGATTGGCAAAGAATCGCGTCTCCAGCCGGAGATAGTATGACGTGATGAAATGCGATCTCGCGATAACGATGATGCTCAGCGGGATCAGACCCAGTATCAGGATATGGTCAAAGTCATAAGTGAACAGCAACGGAAGCATTGCGATGAGCTCTATCACTAGGATCTTGATAATAGTCATGACCACTAGCGGCGGTCTGTTGGACAGCTTTTCCAGCCACAGATCGGTGAAGGCCCTGCTCCGGTTTCGCATCATAGGCACTGCGAATATCGCAATGACTATGTCTATCAGGATCAGAATAATGATCGCACCCGCATCATATCCGACATATTTCATGACAGGGATCGACAGATGGTTGAAGATCAGTACCATCAGCACCAGCATTATACTGCCGTAGATGATGAGCTGCAGGAGGTATTCCTTGAAGTATGCCTTCCACACGGAGCTCTCCTCTTCTTCGGTCTGATCGTCCGATGTGTAGCTGTCTATCCTCAGTCTGAGCTTCTCAGGTATTATCGAGGTGATGGCAGCGACGAGCCTGTCGGACTGCCTTATCAGGACCGGCGTCAGGATGATCGTGATGATCGAAGAGGCCACTATCACCGGATAGAGGTACTCGTCCATGACTCCGAGCGAGATGCCCAGGCCCGCGATGATGAATGAGAATTCACCGATAGGCGCCAGCGATATACCGCCCTTCATCGAGGTCTCCATATCCTGGCCGGAGAGCATCATGCCCACGGTCGCGAAGATCAGCTTGGCTATGACCGCGATGATTGCGATCGGCACGATCGAAGTCCAGCGTGTCACTATGATCTCCGGATCCACCAGCATCCCCACGGAGAGGAAGAATACCGCTCCGAACATGTCCTTGATACCGGCCGTCACTCTCTCTATGTCGTGTGAGTGGCGAGTCCCCGCGAAGAGTGATCCGGCTACGAAGGCTCCCAGCTCAGATGAGAAGCCGAGCCTGTGGGCCAGCAGCGCCATCAGGAAGCAGAAGCCTATGCTGAGCAGGGTCAGCGTCTCGTCGTTCATCAGTGACATTCCTTTGTCTAGGAATGTCGGCACGAGATATATGCCGGCGACCAGCCAGAGTATGAGGTATGCTACCATCATCAGCATCGAAAACGATGACGCGAGACCGCTTGACGCATGATCGGCTGAGATCGTGGTCAGCACCACCATCATGAATACTGATATGACATCCTCCATTACGAGCGAGCCCATTACGAGCCTGGCGTAATTCTCTTTTTCCAGCCCCATCTCAGCGAAGCATTTCTGTATCACTACAGTCGAACTGATCGACAGCATGGCTCCGAGAAAGATCGAGTCCATGGTGTTCATTCCCAACAGAAGACCCGCGCCATAGCCTACAAGGCTGACTCCGCACATCTTGACTGCAGCAGATACTATCGCAGTGCTTCCGACCTCCGTCAGCTTATGGAAGTCGAATTCGAGTCCTATGTGGAAAAGTATGATGGTCACCCCGATCTCGCTCCAGATCTCTATGGAACCCTTGCTCGCCACATCGAGGAAATAAGGGAAGTGAGGCCCGATCAGAAAGCCCGCGAGAATATAACCCAGTATCGCAGGGATCCTGAGCCTCCTGAACAGCATCGTCACGACGGCAGCCGTGGTCAGCATTATTGCGAGGTCACTTACTAAATGAGGTATTTCCATATGATCTTCCTACCTGGTCCTCAGATTCTTGCGCACCTTCTTCCAGCCCGGCATGAACCTGTCCATCATCGCATAGAAATCAGGTCCGTGATCCGGCACCACGGTGTGGACGAGCTCGTGCAGTATCACATAGTCGAGTTCGATATCCGACCTTGTCGCCAGCATAAGGCTGAAATTGAGATGATGGGTAGCCGTATTGCAGCTGCCCCAGCGGCTCTTCATGTCGCGCACTGTCCATCCGTTACTCTTAAGGCCAGTGACTTCCTCCACATACGGCAGTCTCTCGGCTATCCTCCGCTTCAGATCGCGCCTCCTGGCTTCCTTCTCAGCCTTTGACTCCGGCTCCGGATGAGCGGCCGCTCTGGCGCGTACCATGTGTACATTCCGGTCTATCCAGCCGCGCTTGTCCCTGACGAAGGCTATGATCTCGCGATCCGCAGTGAGATACGGCGCGCTGATGACCACCCGTCCGTCCGGCTCCTTGATGCGCATATTCATTCTCTTGATGCGCTTTTTGGTCAGTTCGACCTCCAGCCCATCCACGTAAATAATCTTAGTCATACATAGTTATTGTATCAGAAAACCGCGCCGATAGGTAGAGCGGCGGAAGTCCTGCTGAGAGAGTCCTCGAAAGCTCGAAGCACAAGCCGCTCCGTCGTCCCTCCATGGGACTCCGGGAATTCCGCTCCCTCGACAGGCTTCGGAAGCTCCAGTTCCCGGAGCTCCTTTCGTTGTCGGTACGCCGTCACGGTGTGCTTCTGACCTTTCTTGCGGAAGTTCTCGCCGCAGGACTTCCCGCCGCTAATCACGCTGCTTTTGATGTGGCTCCAGTGTCTAGGACGCGATTGCGAAATCAGGCTTCTGGTCCGAGACTTTTATTTCTTTACCGCTTTAGCTCTCTCGGACGCGATCGTGAAATCAGGCTTCCGGTCCGAGACTTTTCTTCCTGTACCGTTTCATCTTTCTCGGACGTGATTGTGAAATCAGGCTTTCGGTCCGAGACATTGCATTCTGTATCGCTTCAGCTTTCTCGGACATGATTGCGAAATCGGGCTCACCGTCCGAGACTTTTCTTTCTGTACCGCTTCAGCTCTCTCGGACGCGATCGCGAAATCAGGCTTCCGGTCCTAGATGTTTCTTTCTGTATCGTTTCAGCTCTCTCGGACATGATCGCGAAATCAGCCTTCTGGTCCGAGATGTTTCGTCCAACACCAGCTCAGGTGACTATGGCGAGGCCATGTAACTGAACTCCCCGTCATAGTCATTTAGGGAACAGCCGAATTCATTCTCGCGAATCAGGCAGCTATGATGGCGGTGGCGAGCATGTGAGTCGGCTATCCAGTATTACAGTACAGGTCAGCGTACAGCCGGACCCCGAGATGAGACTGTGGAGGAGCCGCTAAGAGTGTCGCGAGGAGACTGCAGGCGATTGGCAAAGAACCGGTCGTCGCAAGCGAAGCGTCAGACTAGGTTCTCCAAGAGGCAAAGTCGACGAGCCTGACACTCTCGGTGACGGAGCCCGTCGAAGCGAGGTGGCCGGCTGCGTGCTTTTCCGCAACATAAAGCGGACCGCCCTTTCGGACGGCCCGCGATTATAAGCTGATTTTATTTGTCATAGAAAGCATTACTTCCAGCAGTCTACCTTGTCATCACTCAGCCCAATATCAGCAGCCTTGAAGTGAGGCGCTTTGCCTTCCTTCTTCTGCTTTGTGTAGTCGTCGAGTGCCTTGACTGCTACTCCGCCGATGATGGCGATAGTAGGGATGTTGCATACTACCATGAGACCCTGGAACATGTCAGCTGTATCCCATACGAGACCTGCGCTCGAGATAGCTCCGAAGAATACGAGTGCGATAGCGATGATCCTGAAGATCATTACCTCTGTCTTCTTCATGTCTCTCTTGAGGATGAATGCGAAGCAGCCCTCGCAGTATGAGTAGTTACCGATCAGCGTAGTGAATGCGAACAGCGTCATCGAGATAGCGATGAATACCGGTCCGAAGCTGCCGAGTGAAGTGTGGAGGCATGTCTGTACATAGCCTGCGGCATTGGCGCCGCCGTCCTCCAGCACATAGTCAGCAGGATTTACTTCCATTGTGGACAGGCACATGAATGCTGTTGCGGAGCAGATCAGCAGTGTGTCGATGAATACGGAAAGTGTCTGTACAAGACCCTGCTTTACCGGGTGAACTACATCAGCCTTGGCAGCAGCGTTCGGAGCAGAACCCATACCGGCTTCGTTGGAGTAGAGACCTCTCTTGAGTCCCCACATAACTACCGATCCTGTGAATCC
>JAZUNV010000044.1:0-4528 GCA_045604305.1 Anaerovoracaceae bacterium
TAATGATGGAAGCATTGACCTCCGTCGGCAAGCTCCTTCGGTAACTGCCGAGAGTGTCAGGCTCGTCGACTTTGCCTCTTGGAGAACCTAGTCTGACGCTTCGCTTGCGACGACCGGTTCTTAGCCAATAATGCTATCTCCTGATAATACGGCGTTGCCGTAAGGTCGATAGCATTGACCTTCGTCGGCAGGCTCCTTCGGTAGCCGCCTGCAGTCTTCTCGCGACACTCTTAGCGGCTCCTCCACAGTCTCATCTCGACGGTCCGGCTGTTCGCTGATCAGTAATGGTCTGAAAAAGAATCACACAACCTTCAGATATCTCTGCTTGTTGTATTGTCTTGTTTAAGATACAATAAATGTATATGAGTTAGAATTCAATTCACTGATATCAGGAGGTTAGTATTATGATTTATTCAGCAGAAGTGAAGGGCATGTGTCCTGTTCATCAGGGAGTACACCACGGCTCTGCACCGATTCCTGAAGAAGGAAAATGGGTAAAGCCTAAGCAGATATCCGACATTTCCGGATACACTCACGGAGTTGGCTGGTGTGCACCTCAGCAGGGTGCCTGCAAGCTTTCACTCAACGTCAAGGACGGCATCATCCAGGAGGCTCTGGTCGAGACCATCGGATGCTCCGGCATGACACATTCGGCAGCCATGGCATCTGAGATCCTTCCGGGACTCACGGTTCTCGAAGCTCTCAACACGGACCTCGTATGCGACGCCATCAATACTGCCATGAGAGAGATCTTCCTCCAGATCGTTTACGGACGTTCGCAGAGCGCATTCTCTGAGGGCGGCCTTCAGATCGGAGCAGGCCTCGAGGACCTAGGCAAGGGTACGAGATCGATGGTCGGTACTACATACGGCACTCTTGAGAAGGGACCTAGATATCTCGACCTGACAGAGGGATATATCACACAGCTCGCTCTGGACGAGGATGATGAGATCATCGGCTACAAGTACCTTAACTTCGGCAAGATGATGGATTTCCTCAAAGCCGGCGATGACGCTGCTACGGCTGTAGAGAAGGCATCCGGACAGTACGGACGTGTTGATGATGCTGCTAAACTGATTGATCCGCGTAAAGAGTAGTACAGGGAGGAAAGAGACATGATTACATTTGAATCTTACGAAAGAAGAGAAAAGCAGATCCTTTCCAAGCTGGCTGAGTACGGTATCGGATCTATAGAAGAAGCTGAGAAGATCACAAAGGACGCAGGACTCGACGTATATCACATGATCGAGAACATCCAGCCGATCTGCTTCGAGAACGCTAAATGGGCTTATACAGTAGGCGCTGCCATCGCCATCAAGAAGGGCTGCCGCAAGGCTGCCGATGCAGCTGCAGCTATCGGCGAAGGTCTCCAGTCGTTCTGCATCCCTGGTTCCGTAGCTGACCGCCGTAAGGTAGGTCTCGGACACGGCAACCTCGGCAAGATGCTCCTCGAAGAGGACACAGAGTGCTTCGCATTCCTCGCAGGACACGAGTCGTTCGCTGCTGCCGAGGGAGCTATCGGCATCGCATCTAAGGCCAACAAGGTCCGTCAGAAACCTCTCAGAGTAATCCTGGACGGACTCGGCAAGGACGCTGCACAGATCATCTCCAGGATCAACGGATTCACCTATGTTGAGACTGAGTATGACTACTATACAGGCGAGCTCAAGGAGGTATTCCGCAAGTGCTACTCCAAGGATCCTGAGAGCCCTAGAGCACAGGTCAACTGCTACGGCGCAAACGATGTACAGGAAGGCGTTGCTATCCTCTGGAAGGAGAACGTGGACGTATCCATAACCGGTAACTCGACTAATCCTACGAGATTCCAGCATCCTGTAGCAGGCACATATAAGAAGGAAAGAATCGAAGCCGGCAAGAAGTACTTCTCGGTAGCTTCGGGCGGCGGTACGGGACGTACACTGCATCCTGACAACATGGCTGCAGGCCCTGCATCCTACGGCATGACTGATACAATGGGACGCATGCACTCTGACGCTCAGTTCGCAGGCTCCTCCTCGGAACCTGCACACGTAGAGATGATGGGACTCATCGGAGCAGGCAACAACCCTATGGTCGGAATGACTGTTTCCGTAGCTGTATCAGTTGAGGAAGCAGCTACAGCAGGCAAGTTCTGATCCCGCGGTGCAGTTGAAACACAGTATTAGATCGTAATATACATACAGAAGGCCGGCGGATAAAACCGCCGGCCCTGTTTGGAAAAGAGGTAAACAGTATTGGAAATAATCGTTGCTGAACATTCGGGATTCTGCTTCGGCGTCAACAGGGCGATAGACATGGCTTTCAGCGAAGCTGATAAAACAGACAGGCAGGGCAGACTATACACCTGCGGCCACCTTATCCATAACGCGGCGGTCGTCAGTAAGCTTGAGGAAAAGGGCGTAGGCATGATAAGCTCGCTTGCTGAAGCCGGGACAGGCGATACCGTGATAGTCAGATCGCACGGAGAACCGGAAGAATTCTATAAGGAAGCAGAAGCCAGAGGCATAGAGTTGGTGGATACGACGTGTGTATTCGTCAAGAAGATACATGAACTGGTAAAAGACGCTCATGACAGAGGCATACCTGTGGTCGTCATAGGCGACAGGGATCACCAGGAGGTCAGGGCCACCAACGGGTGGTGCGGATATGATGCATTTCTTATAGGCGATGCGGATGAGGCCAGGGCTGCGACAGACCGCCTCAGAGGTCTCGAGCCTATGATCGTATGCCAGACTACTATCAAGCAGGAGCTCCTGCAGGAGATCCTTGAAGTGTTTGATGCTGCAGGCATCAGATACAACATCCATAATACGATATGTAATGCAACCAGAGACAGACAGGAAAGCTGTGCGGAGCTCGCTTCACGCGTGGATGCGATGATAGTAATAGGTGACAGACACAGCTCAAACTCGCGCAAACTGTACGAGATTGCGAAAAAAAACAATAAAAATTCCATTTTTATTGAAAATGCTGATAATTATGAGTTGAATAGGTTGACAAAAAGTAATAGAATAGGTTGCATAGCGGGCGCATCGACGCCTGAATGGATTATCAAGGAGGTTATTTCCCACATGAGCGAAAATGTCAACAAGAATATGGAACAAAATCCAATGATGGATTTCATGGATGACATTGAGAAATCTTTACGTTTACCTAAGCCTGGAGACATAGTTGACGGTAAGATTGATCAGGTTATGAGTGATGCAGTCATCGTCAACATGGGTTGCAAGAAGGACGGTATCCTCAGATCAGATGAGGTTGCATTGGAAGAAGGTCAGACTCTTGCCGATCTGTACAAGGTAGGAGACGAGATCAAAGCAAAGGTCATCAAGTCAGATGACGGCGAGGGCGGAATCATGCTCTCCACAAAGAGACTCGTAGCAGTCGAGAACTTCGCAGAACTCGAAGCAGCTATGGAGAATCACGAAGCAGTTACAGTTACCGTTATCAGAGAGGTAAACGGCGGCGTGATCGCAGCATACAAAGAGATATCCGGATTCATTCCTCTTTCGAAGCTTTCGGACAGGTATGTTGAGGACGCCAAGGAATTCATCGGACAGACATTTGATGTCAAGGTACTCAGAGTAGATACCAAGCGCGGCAGAGCCGTATTCTCGAGAAAGGATGTCCTGACGGAAGAGAAGCGCAAGGCTGCATCTGAGGTCTGGGAAAACCTGAACGTAGGCGACATCGTAGAAGGAAAGGTAATGAGATTTACCGAGTACGGCGCGTTCGTAGATATCGGCGGAGTAGACGGACTCCTCCACATCTCCGAGATCTCCTGGGGCAAGCTCAAGAACCCTGAGGAAGTTCTCAAGAACGGAGACATCATCAACGTCAAGATCCTGTCCCTCAACGAGGAAAAGGGAAAGATCAGCCTGGGCCTCAAGCAGACTCAGCCTGAGCCATGGACTCTCGTAGGCGACAAGTATCAGGTCGGCGATGTACTCGAGGGTAAGGTAGTACAGATCAAGGAGTACGGTGCATTCGTAGAGCTCGAAGCAGGACTCGACGGACTCGTACACATTTCCGAGATCGCCAACAAGAGAGTTGAGAACGTCTATGACGAGCTCAAGGTAGGCGAGATCGTCAATGTCAAGATCATGGAGATCGACCCTGACAAGAGAAGGATCAGCCTGAGCATCAAGGCTACACTCCCTGCAGAGGAAGCTCCTGCTGCCAAGGAAGAGGATAAAGCTGCAGACGTAATGGAAGCAGTAGAGGACACAGTTCTGGATGCAAAGCAGGCTTATGACGAGAGTGTTGAGGCCGTTTCCGAGAAGGCAAAAGGCGTAGCTGCTGCTGTTATGGAAGCTGTTGATGACCTCAAGGAAGGCGTCAAGGAAGTTGCCGAAGTCGGAGGCCAAGCGGTCTTAGGAAGACAAGCAACTATTGCAACTCCTTGGCTCACAGAACGACATGGCTACGATCCGACTTGTTGAGGCCGTTTCCGAGAAGGCAAAAGGCGTAGCTGCTGCTGTTATGGAAGCTGTTGATGACCTCAAGGAAGGCGTCAAGGAAGTTGCCG
>JAZUNV010000045.1:0-10678 GCA_045604305.1 Anaerovoracaceae bacterium
CCTATGGCTACGGGCGTTTTGCCTGTCTGTATAGGAAAAGCGACACGTATCATCGAGTATTATGACAGGGATCGCAAGGCATATCACGCCTCGATGAAGCTCGGCATCATGACCGATACTCTCGATATAACGGGAGAGATCCTTGAAACGAATGATCATACGGATGTGAGCGAAGATGCCGTAAGAGAGGTGTTCAGGGCCTATACGGGCGTGATATCACAGGTACCGCCGAAATACTCTGCTCTGAAGATCAACGGGAAGAGGGCGTACGAGCTCGCCCGTGAAGGCAGGGAGTTCGAGCTTCAGGCGAGGGAAATAGAAATATACGGCAACAGGGTCACACGGCTTGCCCTTGGAGCCGGCGAGATCGAGTTCGACGTGGAATGCTCCAAGGGCACCTATATCCGCTCGATGATCGCGGATATAGGCCGCAGCCTCGGCTGCGGAGCCGTGATGACAGCCCTCGAGCGTACAGCTTCCGGCTGCTTCAAAGTCGAGGATGCTATATCAATCGATGAGCTCGTATCCATAATCGACGCGGCCTATAACAATAAAGCCGGGACATCACAGTCTACAGGGAATCAGCCCGCGCACCTCGCTAATGATGAGACAACGAGGTCTCCGCGTGATCAGATCACACTCCATACAAATGTCGGGACAGCAAAGACTACAGAAGACAAAACCCTATATCGAATAAACAATGGGACAATGCAGTCTTCAAATGAGACAACGTGGTCCTCATCAAATGAGGCAACACAACAACCAACAGCGGAAAGCCGCTCTCAAGCCCTTAAAAAGCTCGAATCGATACTGATCCCGGCTGATGAGACCCTTATCAACCTTGGAAAGATTCTGCTTAACGATAACAGAGTTACCGCCTTCTTAAACGGCAACTCTTCGCATATCTACGGATACAGGATAGTCGAGGAATCAGACTTCGACGAGCTGTATCGCGTGTACGCGCGCTCACATAATAATGATCCTGAAAAGCCGGGCCATAGATCCAACGACTTCCTGGGTATCGGCAGGATCATCGAAGGCGAGCTAGTACCGCAGAAGGTGTTTCGTTGATCCAGTAAATCACGATATGATTTGATGCTTCATGTATATCGCGGCGCATTTCGACTATCCATGCAAATCGCGATGTGCTTCGACGATCATTTCATATCGGGATCCCGTGATCCGACTTCCTTACCGAACCGATCTATATTATATGTAAAGAACTTAATGTGAAGCATTGAATGCAAAGACCTTAATCAAAATGACAGAATGTAAAGCATACTTTACATCAACACAAACATTATGCAGATCATAAATGACCTTGAAAATCTGAATATTGCAGAAAAGACTTCGGTGGCGCTCGGTAATTTCGACGGCATCCATCTGGGCCACCAGAAGATCATGTACAATGCGCTGAGTGCCGCGAAACCGGCAGGCTTTAAGTCGCTCTGCTTTACGTTTTCAAATCATCCGTTCAACTTCATATTGGGGAGAGAAGAGGACGACCCCGCGGCGGTCAAGCTGATCTGCTCCGAAGAGGACAAGATCGCCCTGATCGAAGAAATGGGCTTCGACATCCTCGTCAATGTCCCGTTCGACGAGCACATCATGAAGATGAGGGCACATCCATTCTTCGAGGACATCCTCGTAGGCAAACTCAACGCCGGTCACATATGCGTCGGCTTCAACTACAGCTACGGAGCCAGAGCGGAGGGCAAGCCGGAGCTTCTAAGGAAGGAATGCGAAGAGACCGGCATAGGCTGCAGCATCCAGGACGCAGTGAGAGTAGATGGCGAGGTTGTCAGCTCCACACTCATACGCGAGAAGATCTCGGCCGGCAGCATGGAGCTCGTCAGACGCTATCTCGGCAGACCGTTCACCGTCAGCGGCAGGGTGGAGCACGGCAACAGGCTCGGCAGCACCAAAGGCTACCCGACAGCCAACATACCATTTCCTCCGGAGAGGATGGTCCCGCCAAACGGCGTACATTTCACAAGGACGGAAGTGGAGGGCAGGATCTATAACAGCGTTTCTAACCTCGGCACTAAGCCGACCATCGACAGCGCCAACCAGAAAAGATCCATCGAGACATATCTCTTCGATTTCGACGGCGATCTCTACGGCAGAAAGGTCATCGTATACTTCGACAGTTTCTCGAGAGGGGAAGTCAGATTCTCCTCCAAAGAAGAACTCTTCCGCCAGATATCCAGAGACTGCGAAAACGCCCTCGAATACCACAGCAGACAGCCGGATGTTCAACGAAAATAAAAGCAAAGAAGCGGGCGATCCTTTCCGGCCATAAACCATACTCAGAAAACCCGCTTCTTCGTTTAGAAAAGAGTAAAACATATGCTCACGACTGCATATCGCTTCTTACGACATTCCTGATCATATCATCTACCGGCGAAAGTGACAGACTGCCTCCGGGACCATCAAAGGTGTAGAAGATGTTGACACCTTGGATATATCCGGCCTTCCAGTACTCATACTGCTTCTCGAAGAACCGATCCCTGTAGTACTGCGAATCCATCATCCCCTGATGCTCCAGAAGTATCTCTGCCTTGTAATCGGTCTCGGACAGTATCGTGAAGTCCGGCCAGAACGTCTGTGTTCCCACCCGGGTAGGCAACTCATACACAAAGGTGATCCCCTGAAGCTACGGTCCTCGGATGTCCACTCTGGGCTGAGGAGTAGGTAAGAGCATCGAATATGCTATTGAAAATACTTCGGTCAACCGATATACTTTGATAAAGGGGAGCTAATAGATATGTTGATCAATGATGAGTTGGAAAAACAGAATATTACAAAATACAGGCTGAGCAAAGAAAGCGGAGTCCCACAGGCGACAATCAATGATATCTGCAGTGGCAAAGCTGATATCGAAAAGTGTGCTGCAGGGACATTATACCGCTTGGCAAAGGTCCTGAGAGTTTCAATTGAGGATATACTGGAATCAGCAAAGAGAGAGTATCGTGCTTCGTTTGAGACTTTCAAAAGCAATACCTGCCATCGTGTCAGAGATATGGGCGACCTGGATTTCATTTCGGATGTGCTTCAAAATGATCAAGTTCGTGCACTGTATGAAAAGAAATGGTATCCGGAAGCTCTGTATTTGCTTGCAATGATCGATTATCTTTCTGCACAGAACGACATCCCGCTTTGTACAAAATATAATGACATCAGGAGCAAGAAGCTGGAGAAGCTAGTGCTTCCAACGGGTGTCGTCCTTGCCAGTCAAGTTACGAAGTCAGACAAACCGATCCAGGATGCTATTAAAAATGCCATACCGGAATTCCTGAAGTTCAATATTGTTGAGAGCGAGGTGAGAAACGTTGTCTGAGAGTGCATTCACAAAAGAGAACATGGACCAATACCTCAAAGAATTGGCGAAGGAATATCGCAGGCGAAGTGGAAAGAAAATGCCGGCAGAAGTCATCCTGATTGGAGGGGCTTCAATAATGATCAACTACGGATTTCGGGAAACGACATACGATATGGATGCTGTTATTGATGCTACTTCAGCTATGCGTGAGGCTATTAATTATGTCGGCGATAAGTATGACCTCCCAAAAGGGTGGATGAATACAGATTTTATGAAAACCTCGTCATACACCCCTAAGATTAAATTGTTTTCAAAGTATTATAAAACATTTTCTAATATCGTTGACTTCCGGACGGTTGCAGGAGAGTATCTTGTAGCTATGAAGCTTATGGCAGGACGGCAATATAAATATGATCTTTCAGATGTGATAGGTATTCTTTGGGAACAGGATAAACGAGGTGAGCCACTGTCGATCGAACAGATCAAAAGTGCTGCTGCAGATCTATATGATTCATATGATAATATCCCTTCAACTTCACGACTGTTTATCGAGAATGCCATAAACGATGGCGATTATGAAGCAATGTACCAGTCTGTTCGACAGATGGAATCGGAAAACAAAGATATTCTACTTCAGTTCCAGGATGAATATCCGGGAGTTACAAACAAGGATAACGTTGACGATATTCTGAACAGAATAAGAAAGAAGATGGAGCACAAGTAACAAGATATCAGGTTTTCAAATGCATCGCGTTACTATTGAGCCTCGATCCAAAACAGTGGATATCGCATGCGTGTCTCGGACCAACGACTCGAAAACTCATCATTGTCCGAGAGAATAGCTTTTACGCACGTGAAGAGCCTCTCGGACCAACAACGCGAAAATGAACCTCCGTCCGAGAGACGTGTTCTGTACGTGAGTGGAAGCTCTAGGACCGACAGATCGAAAATGTAACTTCGTCCGAGAGAAGCGCTCTATGCATGTGTGGAAGCTCTCGGACCAACAGCTCGAAAATGAAACTCTGTCCGAGAGAACCTCTCTGCGCTTGTATGGAACCTCTCGGACCAACAGACAAATATTATAAATTGGTCCGAGCATTTAGTTTTTATATTAATGTTAAACCATCTAGCATCATAGCCGATAGGGTATCAACGTCCGTTCGCTCTCACTTGAGCTCACGGGGACTGCCGCCCGATCAGCCTCGCTCTAGAATGCTTCCTTATGAATATACGGCGTTGCCGTAATGAAGGAAGCATTGATCTCCGTCGGCGTTGCTCCTTCGATAAATGCTGGCTGCTCGGGCTTTGAAGGACTCGCACAGCCAGCGCGGGCTTCCCGGGCAGTCCATACTTGCAAAAGGTCTGCAAAAGGGAATAGCTGTTACAGGCTATCCACTAAGAGGTCGTGATGATCTAATCATCTATATATATCCGGTCTGAAATGAATCTGGCAGGCGAGGCTGTGGAGCTTGTGGATAACCGATTCCCAAATATATGGGGCTGTTAATAAGTGGGTGGGCAGGATGTTGGCAGCTTTGCTGTCAACGTGCTGTCCATGCACTTATTAATGGCCCGGATCGGTTATCCAT
Organism: Anaerovoracaceae bacterium; assembly: GCA_045604305.1. GTDB lineage: Bacteria > Bacillota > Clostridia > Peptostreptococcales > Anaerovoracaceae > Crickella. Next base: position 4,912 of record JAZUNV010000045.1, read on the forward strand.
AAATCCACAGCCATCTACTAGACTACTGCCTGAGTATGCAGTCATCAATCAGGACAATACACGGACCAACTCACGAACTACACGTATCTATAGATCGACACGCAAATCACCATATAGATGACGCATATACCTGCACTGATCAATACGACCAAAGATACACATCAACACAAGCATCGGTACGCTAATTCAAACAGTACGATACGAATCGACACTCGCATCAGCTTACACGCTAACACATGCGCCAGATCATACGTCCACCCGCACCGACAAACCGCTAAATTATTCTAAAAAAGTGATAGACAACTCGTATCATTCATGTTAATATACGAGCGTTGCAGTGATGAGGCGTGTCTACAGCAGACTGAGCGGCATGACCGCAGGCAAAGCTATCGCCCCTCGCTCAATACAAATCAATTCAATATACCCGCGCCGCAGTGGCTCGACACTCCAACGGCCTCGCAGAGCGGGCGAACTAAAGAAAAGGAGTTTATTTTTATGCTTACAAAAGAGAAGAAACAGGAAATTATCAAAGAGTATGCGATCAAGGAAGGCGACACAGGTTCCCCTGAGGTCCAGGTAGCTATCCTCACTTACAGGATCAACGACCTCAACGAGCACCTCAAAGAGCACCACAAAGACTTCCATTCGAGAAGAGGTCTGCTGAAGATGGTAGGTCAGAGAAGAAACCTCCTCAAGTATCTGAGAGAGACAGACATCGAGAGATACAGAAGCCTTATCGCACGTCTCGGACTGAGAAAATAGTCACTGATTTTGACAATGTAGCGGGAGCATGTCTCCCGCTTTGATTGTATTTTCGGGGACAGAACGCGGCGCCGGCCCAACAGACTAAGGGCAGCCCCGCAAAACGCAAAAGACGCGACGCCCGTCTTATGGAGTGAAGACGGCGGCCGCGCCGGAGATACGAACACCGTCCCCGCACAGCCAGCACCCATAGGAGAACGGAATTAACAGGAAGGAGTTGTTAATATAATGGGTAGATTTGAAGATTACAGAACTTTCAGAACAGCACTCGGCGGCAGGCTTCTCGAGGTGGAGATCGGCAAGCTCGCCGAGCAGGCAAACGGCGCGGCCGTAGTCAGATACGGCGACACAGTCATCAGCTGCACCGTATGCGCAAGCAAAGAACCTAAGCAGGACGTGGATTTCTTCCCGCTGACATGCAACTTCGAGGAGAAGCTGTACGCAGTAGGCAAGATCCCGGGCGGATACATCAAGAGAGAGGGCCGTCCGAGCGAGAAGGCGACATTGGTATCGAGACTCATCGACAGGCCGCTGAGACCACTTTTCCCGAAGGGCTACAGAAACGACGTAGTAGTCGCTGCTACAGCCCTCTCGGTAGATCACGACTGCTCGCCTGAGGTCGCATCCCTCATCGGTACATCCATCGCCATCGCCATCTCGGACATCCCATGGGACGGCCCGACAGCCGGCGTAGTAGTAGGCAGAGTCGACGGCGAGTTCGTCATCAACCCTACATTCGAGCAGAGACAGGTCTCCGATGTGAACCTGACTGTCTGCGGTACTGAGGAAGCCATCATGATGGTAGAAGCAGGCGCCAAGGAAGTCCCTGAGGATCAGATGCTCGAGGCCATCCTCCTCGGACACGAAGAGATAAAGAACATCTGCAAGTTCATCAAGGAGATCGTTGCCGAAGTCGGTAAGGAGAAGATGGACTATGTCGTATTCAAGGCCGGCGAAGACGTAGACGCAGCCGTCAGAGAGTACGCAACACAGAAGATGGTCGACGCCATCTACACAGTCGACAAGATCGAGAGACTCGCCAACATGGACGCAGTCGCAGTCGACACCAAAGAGCACTTCGCCGAGGAATTCGAAGACAGAATGGCCGAGGTAGACGAGGTACTCTACAATATCAAGAAGGAAGAAGTCAGACGCCGCATCCTCGAGGAAGGTGTTCGTCCTGACAACAGAAGACCTTACGAGATCAGACCGCTCTGGAGCGAGACAGGCTACCTGCCTAGAACTCACGGATCCGGACTCTTCAAGAGAGGCCAGACACAGGTGCTCTCGATCTGCACACTTGCGCCGCTCAGCGAGGCACAGTACCTCGACGGCATCGACGACGATGTGACACGCAAGAGATACATGCATCAGTACAACTTCCCGGGCTACTGCACAGGCGAAGCAAAGCCGAGCAGATCACCGGGCAGGAGAGAGATCGGACACGGCGCACTCGCAGAGAGAGCGCTTCTGCCGGTACTCCCGACAGACGAGGAGTTCCCGTATGCGATCAGAGTCGTCTCCGAGGTAATGAGCTCCAACGGTTCATCCTCGATGGCATCGACATGCGGATCCACGCTCGCACTCATGGACGCCGGCGTGCCTATCAAGAAGCCGGTCAGCGGCATCGCGATGGGACTCATCGAGGGGTTCAATGAAGACGGATCGAGCAAGTTCGCGATCCTCTCCGACATCCAGGGCATGGAAGACTTCCTCGGCGACATGGACTTCAAGGTCACAGGTACGCCTGACGGAGTCACAGCCCTCCAGATGGATATCAAGGTCCACGGCCTCAACAGAGAGATCCTCAAGCAGGCCCTCGACCAGGCCAAGATCGGCAGAGCCAAGATCCTCGAGAACATGCTCGAAGAGATCCCTGAGCCACGCAAGGAGCTCAGCCCGTACGCACCGAGATTCATCAGCATGAGAGTCGACCCTGACAAGATCAGACTCGTCATCGGACCTGGAGGCAAGACAGTCAACAGGATCGTTGAGGAGACAGGCGCCAAGATCGATATCTCCGACGACGATGTCGGCTTCATCGCCATCTACGCAATCGATCAGGAGAGCGCAGAGGCTGCTAAGAAGGAGATCGAGCTCATCACTAAGGATGTCGAAGTCGGCGAGACTTACGTCGGTAAGGTCACACGCATCATGAACTTCGGCGCATTCATCGAGATACTTCCTGGCAAGGAAGGCCTGCTCCACATCTCAAAGATGGCAGACCACCGCGTAGCTAAGGTAGAGGATATGATGAACATCGGCGATGAAGTCACAGTCAAGGTGACAGAGATCGACTCGCAGAACCGCATCAACCTCGAGCGCCCGGACGTAGCTTCGAAGGGCAGAGAAGGCAGAGGCAGAAGAGAAAGATAATATATACATGTCATTCTGACGAGCGCAGCGAGGAAGAATCTCATCCGACGAGATCCTTCGCTACGCTCAGGATGACAGACATCATGTCATTCTGAGGGAGCGAAGCGACCGAAGAATCTCATAGCACTGAAACCATATGCTGTTTGAAGAAGGATTCACTCAGAACAGAGAAATATCCTGGCTCAGATATAACGAAAGAGTCCTCGAAGAGGCACTGGACGAAACGGTGCCTCTTTTTGAGCGCCTCCGTTTCATAGCCATTTTCGTTTCCAACCTGGAGGAATTCTTCAAGGTCAGAGTCGGCAGCCTGCTCGGCGATGATTACGAAGGCGATGATGATATCGACGAGAAGTCGGGCATGACAGCGGCAGAGCAGCTCAGGCGCATCCACAGCATGGTGCCGGGGCTGCTGATGAAGAAGGACATGGCGCTCGCTGAAGTCGAAAAGAGGCTCGCTGAAGCGGGCATCGAGAGAGTGGAAGCTGCCAGGCTCACAGATGAAGGAAGAGGCAGGTGCTTTGACTTCCTGCGCTTCGAGATCAGGGACAGGCTGAGGATCGCTCTGCTCGATGAGAATGACCCGTTGCCGCTGCTCGATGAGGAGCGCCCGTACCTGATAGCCAACCTCGACGCAGAGTGTGAGGACAGATTCGGCATCATAGACATGCCCGGGGATGTCCCGAAGGTCTTCGTCCTGGAAGACGGCAGCCGGCCCGGCTCGAAGTTCAGATACGTGCTGACAGAGGATATCATCAAGCTGTTCGCAGACACGCTCTTCATACCATTCGTGCCGCTTGAGATATACACCATCGATATAGCGAGGAACGCCGAGGCTTCAGCGCCGGGAAGCGCCAACACCGAGGCGGAGATGCGCGAGGTCGTGAGGAAGAGGAGGACAGCGCCCGCAGACAAGCTGATCGCGGACGGCAAGCTGAGCACCAACCTCAGGAGATACCTCGAGAGCAAGCTCGACATAGACAGGCGCCAGGTGTTCACGACCACCAGGATAGACTTCTCGTATATCGATGAGCTCGAAAGACTCATCCCGGCCCCTCTGAAGGAGGACCTTATATACAAGCCGCACGTGCCGCATGATCAGACGGGGAAGCTCGGCAGGGATATCATGAGGACAGTCAGGTACAAGGACATACTTTCGGCATATCCTTACGATTCCATGGACGCCTTCCTCTCGCTGCTGAGAGAGGCTGCCTTCGCGCCTGAAGTCAGCGAGATAAGGATCACCATATACCGTCTGGCGTCGAACCCGAGGATCACCGATTATCTCATCTACGCCGCGAGAAACGGCAAGAAGGTCAGAGTGGTGCTGGAGCTGAGAGCCAGGTTTGACGAGGAGCACAACCTCGCCTGGGCGGAGAGGCTCACCGCCGCGGGCTGCAGGGTCTATTACGGCATCGACCGCTATAAGGTGCACTCCAAGATGTGCCAGATAGTGATAGGAGATAAAGAGGTCGGCAGGGAGTACATCACCCAGATATCGACGGGGAACTACAATGAGAGGACCGCAAAGCAGTACACGGATCTCTCGCTCATCACCGCGGATCAGAGCATAGGCAGGGCCGCATCGAAGCTGTTCAGGGACATATGCAAAGAGCGCGTGACCGGGAAGTCAAAGGGCTACGAGCCGCTTTTGGTAGCGCCTTCAGGCATGAGATCAGAGATCCTCAGGCTCATAAGGCGCGAAGCGAGGAAGGGCGGAGACGGCAGGATATTCCTCAAGGTGAATTCCCTGTCGGACGAAGAGGTGATCGAGGCCCTGATGGAAGCTTCGTGCAACGGATGTCAGATAAGGATGATAGTCCGCGGCATATGCTGCATGCTGCCCGGGATACCGGACTGCACGGAGAACGTCTGTATAGTCAATCTGGTGGGGAGATTCCTCGAGCACTCGAGAGTATACGTGTTTGGAAGCGGGGAGGATGAGCTGATGTACATATCCTCGGCGGACCTCATGACCCGCAACCTAGACAGGAGGGTGGAGGTCGCATGCCCGGTCGGAGACAAAGCTGCCAGGGCCAGGATACGCGAGATAATGAACCGCACATGGAACGATATGGATAAAGGGCGAGTGATGCTGCCGAACGGCACATACGCGCGAAAGCAATAAAAAATGACATATCATATATGTCATCCTGAGGAGCGAAGTGACGAAGGATCTCATTGGACTCAATGAATATTCCTCTTCCGCTTCTCTACTTCCGCGTCATCGGGGAAGTACATGGTATGGCCGTCGTCGCTGCTGCGGCTGCCGGATGCACCATCACCGTCATCATCATCGTCGTCGAATTCATAGTCGAATGACTCGTCATCCTTATGCCTGTTGAAGACATGCGGATACTTCACCCTGACAGGGCGGTCATCGGTATCATCGCTGTTGCCGTACATGACAAGAGCGTAGATCACTATTCCCAGGAAGACTATGAGTCCGAGTAATATAAGCGGCATGATGGTATAATGAAGTAAATCGATGATTGGTGATCATCACAAGAATTAACGGATTTTGTTGTGGTAATTGTATACTTCATCAATAAAAGCGTCAAATATTGTTTAAAATAATAATCTTAGTGCGTTAATATAATAATAATAGTTGACATTATTCAGCATTTACTAT
>JAZUNV010000046.1:0-2235 GCA_045604305.1 Anaerovoracaceae bacterium
TAGTCTCTTCAGCAGCCTTCTGGCCGTTCTCAGGGTTGGCGCCAGCGCCTCTGCCTCCCGCGCCCTTCTCGCCAAGCTGTATCTTGACCTCCGCCTTGCACTTAGCCAGAGCCTGTCTGTCTGTATTTACACCTATGAATGTCACACCCTGAAGGCCGGTATCCACCATGCGGTTGATCGCATTGCATCCGCCTCCACCGACCCCTATGACTTTGATGATAGCCGGACTATCCTGTTCTGATACAAAGTCCGAAACAAATTCCATGTTGTGGTCCTCCTAAATAAATATACTCATAAATATATATAGTTATATTAGCACAAAGATACGCCTAATGCATTAGGTATAGTTAAAAAAACACAATATTTAGGGGCTGACTGCTTTACTGAGCACAATTACTAGTTAACTAAATTATAGGCATGAAGGATGCCATACCGTCCTCGGTAAATGTTATCGTTCCCCTCTTGATACCGTCCGCAAAGAGCTTCTCCACTACCTGGTGGAGTCTGTCATTTTTGAGGTTCTCCATCAGCGTGTCGTAGTCCGCCCGTGCAACGAGCGTGTCATATATATAAGCCCTGACCTGCTTCGTGTCTGACATGTCCACTCTGACGAAGTACATGTCAGAAGAGATCATGGTCTTTATCAGATCCGTGGTCTGCTTCATCAGCTCGTCGTTCTCAGTACCTATCCTTTCGCCGAGCTTGATCTTGCTGACTATATTGCCCTCTACTATCGTGACCATCGGTTCGTTCCTGGTCTTCTTGAGCAGTATGCCGTTCTCATCCATCAGCAGGTAGTCATCATCGTATTTGAAGGCCATTCTCTCGGTCCTCTCGCTGACCTTGATCACCAGGGTCGAAGGCAGCCTGCGTGTGACCGTCGCCTTTTTGATGTACGGGTTCTGTTCCAGGTATTCCTCCATCTCGTCGCCGCCGTCGTTATAGAGGATATTGCGTCCCGCCGTAGCGTGCGCCATATTGATTATCTCCTCGGCGGTATAGTGTGAATTGCCCTGCACTTCTATGGAATCCACGGTGAAGAATCCGGACATAGAGAAGATGAAGCCTGCGATGATCAGAAATATGCTGCAGATGATGATGTAGAACCTCGTGCGGAACCTTCTCTGTTTCCTCTTGCTGTATCTGCGGCGCTCCTCTATCCTCTCGCGAAGCTCTCCCATCTCAGGATGATCGGCAGGAAGGCCGTACTCCTGTACCCGCTCTTCCTCAGCCGGTACAGCTTCAGGCTGTTCCGGCTCATCTGCCGGTCCATGCTCTGCAGGCGCATCCTGTATCTCCTGCGCAGCTTCCGCTTCTTCCCCATCCGGGGCCTTATTCGGAGTCATCACGACAGTATAATCATCATCTGCGAACGCATTAATATCAGGCCGCATATCCGCGCCCTTATCCTTATTCACGCTATTCTGTTCATTGATCTCTCTGTTGTCTTCCAAATCAGCGCTTGTAAGTCTCCGTTACGTTCCTGTAGATGATATCGGTCGCCTCCACCGGAGCCACGCTCCTGCTGGCAGCCTCCATCCTGCGTATCTCCTCTCTGTCCCCGTCGAGCATGCGAAGCTTAGCCATCACTTCCTCCACTGTGAGCTCATTGTCCCTGACTATGAAGGCTCCTCCAGCATCAGCTACGGCCTTAGCGTTGTAGTACTGATGATCCGCCGTCACATTAGGTGAAGGGATGAATATGGCTGCCCTGCCCACCATGGTCGTCTCTGCAGTTGACAGCGCTCCGCTCCTGCTGATGCATATATCCGCAGCAGAGAGGATTTCAGGCATGTTCCTTATGAAGGCGCTGATCCTGACGTTGGGGAAATCGAAGCCCTCAGCCTCCAGCCTGCTGTTGATCGAGTCGTAGTATTCCCTGCCGGTCCCCCAGATCACGGTATAGCCTTCACGGCCGGCATATTCTCTGGCTACCGCCTCTCCTATCTCATTGGTGGTCTCGGAACCGAGGCTCCCTCCGAATACCATGATCACCAGATCATCGGGAGCTATGCCGAGCTTTGCTCTGTCCGCGGCGCGGTCCCTCCCGGAGAATTCCTCGCGAACGGGATTGCCGCTGTAGATCACGTTTCCATCAGATCTGAAATGCTCGCGTGCTGATTCGAATCCGAGGAAGACCGTCCTTGCAAAGCCTGCAGCCATCCTGTTTGATACGCCCGGGAATCCGTTCTGTTCGTGTATATAAGTCGGATCGTAGCCATGTCGTTCTGTGAG
>JAZUNV010000047.1:0-6625 GCA_045604305.1 Anaerovoracaceae bacterium
GCCACAGGGGTGGGTCCGTTCGGGCGGGCTTGAAGCGAGCGTTATTACTATCACAGTTTATACCAGTGAAGGAGGTGCGCAATTCATCTCCTACCTACGTTAACGTTGAGGAAGGAGTCTTCTTGCACATGGAGGATAAAAAAAAACCTCGCTTATGCGAGGGGTATCATTGCAGTTATGATGAAGTCACGGCCGTCCGTTGTCCGTGCGGATATCTTCCCGCCATGGGCATTCACTATGGCCTGCGCCATCGACAGCCCTATGCCGTGACCGCCTGTCGCGGAATTTCGCGATCCGTCCGTCCGGTAGAAGCGGTCGAAGACATGTGCGAGAGATTCGTTGGTGAGCTCCGTCTCCGTATCGTTTGACACTTCGATCTGCGCGTTTCGGCCGTCTTTTCGAAGCTCCACCCTTATCTCAGGAGGCGCGGGCATGCCGCACTCATCCTCACCGAGCTCGATCCTGCGGGGCTCGAGCGAATACTTTATGGCATTCTCCAGCAGTATGGACATGAGCTTCTCCAGCTCCCCGGTACTGCCTTTAACACATACCGCCGGCTCTATGTCCGCGATCAGTGCCTTGCCGCGCTCTCTGGCCAGAGGCACGAAGGACGAGATGCTCTCGCTCACTACATCTGATAAAGGTACATCCGTCATTATCATCGAATTCCCGACCTCCTCCATTCGCGACAGGTATACGAGGTCGTTCGTAAGTCCCGTCAGTCTTTCCACCTGATCATCTATGTCGCCCAGGCTCTCGCGCAGCTCGTCCGTCTCAGCGCTCCTGCCGGTCATGCTTTCGACCCCATCGATCTCCATGTCCATCAGGTCGATATTGGCCTTGATGATCGCAAGTGGAGTCTTGATCTCGTGTCCCGCGTCAGTGATGAAACGCTTCTGCTTGTCGTAGCTCTCCGCCACCGGGCGCACTATGCGTCCCGAGAAGTAGCACATGACCACGAATACGATCAGCAGTCCCGCAAGCGACATGAGCACGCTGGCTCTGAGGAAGTCCCTCCAGGAATCGAGCACTCTGCCGCAGTCCAGGAATATGACAGTCGTACTGCTGCTGCCGCCGCTGATCGAATACCTGAACTCATCTACAAAGCCCTTCTCATCTCCCGACTTGAGAGCCTTCAGGGCGTAATCCGCAGCCTCGTCCGAGTCTACGGCTGCTATCCTGTCTACATTCACCTGCTCCACTTCGCCGTCCGGGCTTAGCGACACCGTGAAGAATCTGGACTCCTCCGCCTCGTCTCTTGTCATCGAAGGACCGCCCGGACCGCGCCTGCCGAAGAAGTCGTCCATGTCATCCGGATCCGGCGCTCCGTTCTTGACTGAGCGATCGTCGCCACCCATCATGTCAGGATGCTTCTCAAACCACGCCCGGTTCTCCTCGAGCACCTCAAGCCTGGTGTCGGCATCACTGACGACCTCCCTGTAATTTATGATATTCATGCCTGCGACGATGACTGCCAGCAGGACCGTCAGCGACACCATCGCGAGCACTATGAATCTGATTTGAAGCTTTTTGATCATTTCTATATGGTTCCTCTGCTGCACTAAAGACTACAGGACGAGAGAGTAGCCTGCGTTGCGCGAGGCCTTTATCTTTACGTCAGCACCGACAGCCGCGAGCTTCTTCCTGAGGTAGGAGATGTACACCCATACCACATTGCTCTCGGTGTCAGTATCATAGCCCCAGATATGGTCCATGAAGGTATCGACTGAGATTATGTTGCCCGGCTTTGCCATGAGAAGCTCCATCATCTGGAATTCCTTGTTGGCGAGCTTGACATCGCCTCCCGGTCCGGACAGCTCAAAGCTGGCTCTGTCGAGCGATATGTTGCCGAAGCTCAGCTTGGTATCCACTTCGTTGCCTGATCTCGTGATCGCTCTGACAGCAGCAAGAAGCTCTTTCGAATCGAAAGGCTTCGTAAGGTAATAATTGGCGCCGCTGTCGAGGCCGAGCACCTTGTCATCTATCTCCGACTTTGCGGTAAGCATCAGGACGGGGAGGTCGCTTCCGCTTTCGCGCAGCTTCCTCAGCACAGTGATGCCGTCGACCTTTGGCATCATGATGTCCAGCACTGCGGCGTCGTAATTGCCCGCCTCAAGATAATCGAGAGCATCCTGTCCGTCGTGGACAGCATCGATCGAATAATTATTGGCTTCAAAGATCTTTACCAGCGCCTTAGCCAGCGCCTTCTCATCTTCCGCAAGTAGTATCCTCATAACTTATGTACCTCTGATCTGCGTATTTCCACAGGCTAACTATTAACATATGGATAATAGCGCGGTTCCCTTAAATCTACCTTAAGCGGTCAAAAAAAGCCAGAGCTTTCTTCATGCTAAAAGAGCCACCCTTGTGGACAATGTCATTAAGTTAAGAGTACTATGCTTTATAGGTATTAGAACTAACGATTTTTTTGCACAAACGTGTCTGGAAAACGTAACGGTATAACTGAAAATTAGGCTTTTTAAGCACAGCAAAATCAGTTGGCTTAAATAAGCCAACCTAAGATGCTATTAAGCGGCGATTATGGTAATCTGTAAGTGAAGCTTATTAACGAGCTAGTATGTTTCTCTCGTTTTCTCTTTCGATCGGGGCGGATCGGGATAATTGATCTCGAGAGATGAGCTTCAAGATCAGGTGGAGATATATCGCCGCGAAGGAACAGTCGGCAAACATGTGCCGCGGAAGAGAAATTGACTTTATACTTATGCTTTCTCTCTTTCTTATGAATGACGACATGGGCAGTTATCAATTCAAAAACGTTGTACATAATAAGCCGGGCAACGATTTCATGGCGGATATACTCCACTTTTCTTGAGTGAAAGTACAGAAGACCTACAGTATATTTGAGATCGCGGAATGAAGTTTCAATGCCCCACCGCATAGCATAAAGCCGCTTTATTTCATCAGATGGATATAGATCTACTGGTAAATTAGTGAGAATGACCTCATGAGAATCCTCAGAAATTGGGAAGACAACAACGCGAAAAGATAATGGATACCACATGACGGGATCCGAAGCCTGAGCTTTAACAGGCAGGTAATCGAAGGTCTGTGTATGAGAGATGTAGCGATAGTGATTTCGGTCGGCGAATAGTGCTTTGGTCTTACTGGTCTGCCTGCGAGTGATGTTTAAGTCGATAGCAAGATCAAATGACTCTTTGCTTGGAAGGTCAAGAGCAGAAGCAATACCATTAGAACCGAGAGCTTTTGCTCTTATGAGGAAATACCAGCCCTTTTCAGCAACATGAGCCAAAATATTGTAAGACTCATAGCCTCTATCTGCCATAACCAGAACATTATCCAGCCATGATCTGTCGACCATTTCTACAAAAGCCTTTTGCTCATTGGCCTCATGGTAGTCTTGGATTATTTCATCTATGTAAGTCCGTTGAAGAAGATCGTACATAGCATTCAGATGAAGCATGTTATGAGGACTTTCCCGATGAGATTGAGGAACAAATGATGGTAAATGTGAAGGGTCAGTATGAACATGGATACGAGACCCATCTACTGCGAGAACTCTTAAGCCGTTAAGGGTTCTGTGCATGCAAGCCTTATCGATAGCCTTTACGAAAGAATGAAAGAGAACATCAAAAGCACCTGGCTTCAGCTTACTTCGTTGCTGAATAAAAGCCGATGCTGAAGGAGTGTCAGCAGCCGCAGGAAAAAGTGAAATAAGTTCGTTCCCTAAGGATTGGCCCTCCATGCGAAGAATAGTATTAATAAGAGATGGAAACGGAAGCTTCCTTGAACGAGAGAAGTTTCTACCGGGCTCTTTGGCACAATCATTTAAATCTAAGGAATCTATTTGCTTTTGCAGCAGAGACTTAACTGTTTTCGGTTTCATTTTGCACCTCCTTGAAGTGAATTCATATACTCACTTCAAGGGCCGCCTTTATTGGCTTTGATATATGGCAAATAAAGGCGGCCGCACAAAATGCGACCGATGTCAAGAACTTTGTAAAAAGAATCCCCCCATCATTTTAGATGAGAGGATAAAAACACTTATAACCTTAACTTAATGACATTGCCCTTGTGGATGGCTCCCTTATATCACAACATGCGTTTGAGATACTTTCCTGTCTTGGACTCCGCCACCTCGGCGACCTCCTCAGGCGTACCTTCGCAGACAATGCGTCCGCCTTCGTCACCGCCCTCAGGCCCGAGATCGATGATGTGGTCTGCCTGCTTGATGACATCGAGGTTGTGCTCGATGACGACGACCGTGTTGCCCTCGTCGACGAGACGGTTGAGCACGTAGAGTAAGTGCTCCACGTCCGCGAAGTGAAGTCCGGTGGTCGGCTCGTCGAGTATGTAAAGCGTATTGCCGGTGCTTCTCTTGGAGAGCTCCGTCGCAAGCTTGATCCTCTGGGCCTCGCCGCCCGACAGCTGAGTCGACGGCTGACCGAGACTTATGTAACCGAGTCCTACATCGTCGAGCGTCTTGAGGTATCTCACTATGGCCTGCTGGTTCTCGAAGAACGACAGCGCCTCTGTGACCGTCATGTTGAGGACTTCGGATATGTTCTTGCCCTTGTACTTGACCTCGAGCGTTTCGTGGTTGTACCTGGCTCCGCCGCAGACCTCGCACGGCACGAATACATCCGGCAGGAAGTTCATCTCCACCTTGATGATGCCGTCGCCGTTGCAGTGCTCGCAGCGTCCGCCCTTGACGTTGAAGCTGAACCTGCCCGGCTTGTAGCCTCTGACCTTGGCCTCAGGCATCTCCGCGAAGAGGTTCCTGATGTGCGTGAACATGCCCGTGTAGGTCGCAGGGTTCGACCTCGGCGTCTTGCCGATAGGCGACTGGTCGATATTGATGACCTTGTCGAAGTTCTCGATGCCCTTGATCTCGCGGAACTTGCCCGGACGCTCCTGCGTGCGGTTAGTCACGCGCGAAACGCCCTTGTACAGGATCTCGTTGACCAGGCTCGACTTGCCAGAGCCCGACACTCCCGTCACGAGCACTAGCTTGCCCGCCGGGATCTTTACATCTATGTCCTTGAGGTTGTTCTCAGCCGCGCCCTTGATCTCGAGATACTTGCCGTTTCCGTCCCTGCGCGCGATCGGCACCTGGATGTGTCTCTTGCCCGAGAGGAACTGACCGGTGATCGAGTCCTTGCACTTCTTGATATCCTCCACCGTGCCCTGTGCGACCAGCCTGCCGCCGTTGACTCCGGCGCCCGGCCCGATGTCCACGATGTGATCGGCCGCGTACATGGTGTCTTCGTCATGCTCGACTATTATGAGCGTATTGCCCATGTCGGTCAGGTTGCGAAGCGACGCGAGAAGCTTGTCGTTGTCGCTTTGGTGAAGTCCTATCGACGGCTCATCGAGTATGTACAGCACTCCGACGAGTCCCGAGCCGATCTGCGTCGCCAGCCTGATGCGCTGGGACTCACCGCCGGACAGAGTCGAAGCCGTCCTCGAGAGAGTCAGGTATCCGAGGCCGACGTCCTTGAGGAATCTCAGCCTCGCCTTTATCTCCTTGGTGACCATCTCGCTGATCTTGCGCTCCCTCTCGCTCAGCTGTCCGTCCAGCTTCTCGAAGAAATCGATGGCCTGCACGACCGACATGTCCGTCAGCTCGATTATGTTCTTACCTCCGACCGTGACCGCGAGCACAGTGTCCTTGAGCTTCCTGCCATGACATACAGGGCAGGTCTCCTCCGTCATCATGTCGGTGATCTTTTCCTTTATGTAATCCGAATTGGTCTCGCCCCATCTCCTCTCGAGGTTAGGGATGACCCCCTCAAAGGTGTGGTTCATGTGAGAGACGTGGCCGGCCTTGCTCGTATATGTGTATTTGATCTTGCGAGAACCTGAGCCGTGCAGAAGCTCGTCGATGAACTTCTTCGGCTGATCCTTGTAAGGTATAGACAGGTCGGTCTTGTGATCTATCGCGAGGCGATTCAGCATATGACGGTACCAGCCCATGGCATCGAGCGAACCGAACACATTGCCCATCGCTCCGTCGAGCAGGCTCTTGTTTGGATCAGTCACGACTGCCTCGTCGGTGATCCTCAGCGTGAAGCCGAGTCCGCTGCAGTGCGGGCAGGCTCCGTAAGGCGCGTTGAACGAGAACATCCTCGGCTCCATCTCCTCCATACTCACTCCGTGCTCAGGGCAGGAGAGCTTTGTGGAATATGTCTGCTCGTGTTCTGAGTTCTCTTCCTTTACTATATTGCCGTCCGCACCCTCAGCAGCTGTCTCCGGCTGGACTTCCGCTCCCTTTGGCGGCGTGAAAAGTACATTGCAGATGCCCTCGCCTTCCTTGATCGCGAGCTCCAAGGCCTCAGCGATACGGCTGCGGTTATCCTCGCGCAGGACTATCCTGTCGACGACTATGTCGATGTTGTGCTTGTTGTTCTTTTCGAGAGTGATCTCCTCCTCATCGAGCCTCTTCATCTCGCCGTCGACCCTGACCCTCGTGTAGCCGTCGCGGCGTATCCTGTCGATGATGTTCCTGTGCTCACCCTTACGGCCCCTGATGATCGGCGCGAAGACCGTCAGCCTCGTGCCCTCTTCATGGCTCTGGATGTTTTCGATGATGCTGTCGATGCTCTGGCTTGTGATCTCTCGCCCGCAGACCGGGCAGTGAGGGATG
>JAZUNV010000048.1:0-6992 GCA_045604305.1 Anaerovoracaceae bacterium
TGTCTTCCTAAGACCGCTTGGCCTCCGACTTATATATACCGGCACTTTCAGTCTGCGGGCCGCCAGCACTACAGGCACGCTCACAAAGCTCCCAGTGCTGATCACGGCATCAGGCCTGAAGCGCTTCATTATCCTGATGGCTTCCTTCCTGCCTCTCATGGTCCGTCTGAGCGTTTTGACCAGTCTGGCCGGATTGCTCCTGTCGAACCACGTGGAGTCCACCTCATAGAGCTCATAGCCGTGAGACGGGATTATGTCCCTTTCAAGAGGCTCTCCGCTGGCTATGTATATGATCTCGGAAGACGGATCCTCGGCTCTGAACTTGTCGCCTATTGCGAGAGCAGGATAAATATGTCCTCCGGTACATCCTCCGGTAAGTACTATCCTCATTGCTTCCTGACCTTCCTTCTTCGTTTCCTGGATACATTGAGCACTATGCCTATCGCTATCATGAACGCCCATATCGACGTACCTCCGTAGCTGATAAACGGCAGAGTAATGCCCGTCGCCGGCATGGACGATGTAACTACCGCCACATTGATGATCACCTGAAGTCCCAGCATGACCGCGACTCCCGTAGCGAGATAGAATCCCAGCCTGTCCCTTGCCTTGAGCGCGACCATTATGAGCCTGAAGAGCAGGATTATGTATACGAGCATGATGATCACGAATCCTATGTATCCGAGCTCCTCACCTATTATCGCGAGTATGAAATCGTTCTGAGGCTCAGGCAGATAGAGGTTCTTGGCTACGCTCCTTCCGAAGCCCAGGCCCTTGAGCCCTCCGTTGCCAAGCGCTATGAGCCCCTGCGTCACCTGATATCCGTCACCCTGTCTGTCGGCGAAAGGATCCATGAAGCTGGTAAGTCTCCTGTACCAGTGCTCCGGCGTCCTCGCTGTCATGATATACATGTAGCCCGCAAAACCTGCCGCAGCCGGCAGTACCAGGAATGCCAGATTGAGTCCGGCCACCAGCATGATCGCGCCCATTATGGCCACGATTACGATAGCGGTCGACAGATTAGGCTGTCTCACGATAAGTCCGAAGTGGAGTATCATGACGGTGAACAGCACCGCCAGGCCCTTGAGGCTTCGGATGTTATCAGGATCCTTGGCCAGAAATGCGGATGTGAAGATTATCATCGCCACCTTTGAGAACTCCGAAGGCGTGATACGTATGCCAAATATGGATATCCACCTCTGCGCGTTGTTGACTGAAGTTCCGATGAACATTACCAGTACGAGCAATACCACGCTGGCTATCATTATGATGTCGGCCAGATGCACGTAGACGTGATAATCTATGTTGGCCACCACCAGCATGATGAACAGTCCGGTCAATACGAAGAACAGCTGCCTGAACAGGTAGTACGTCGGGTTCGGATCAGTCGAATTGATGGTCTGGTAGTAGCCCGCGCTGAATACCATGGCCACTCCGAATGACGACAGCAGAAGCACGGTCAGGACCACTACAAAATCGTAGCCTCCCACGACTTCGCCGAGCTGTCTGCCGAACGTCCTTGTCTCCTGTATGAGATCGCTGTTCCTGTGCTCTTTTCTGTCCTTTCGTATGGCTCTTCTTCTCGCGGCCTTTTCGGCCCTGCTAAGTTTTTTTACTTCAGCATTCCCTGTACGCATTCCTTGAAGTGTCTGCCTCTTTGCTCAAAATTTGCATACATGTCCCAGCTCGCGCATGCAGGCGACAGCAATACCTTTTCTCCCGGTCTTGCCAGTCCTGCCGCCTTCTTGACGCACTCAGGCATGTCCTTGCAGTTATATATATTGGTGAAGCCATGCTTTCTCGCGGCTTCCTCGATCACAGGCGCATCTCTTCCGAGCAGTATGAGCACCTCGACCGCTCCGTCAAAATGCTCGACCAGCGGCTCGAAGTCCTGGCCCTTGCCGTCGCCTCCGGCTATGAGGATGATCTTGTCCTTAAGTGCCTTGATGGCTATGACAGCAGCGTCCACGTTCGTGCCCTTTGAGTCATTATAGTAATCCACTTCATCGACTCTGCCGCAGAACTCAATCCTGTGCTCCACTCCAGCGAATGCCCTGACGGCAGTTGAGATCACGTCAGTACCGATGCCGGCGAAGAATGCGATCGCAGCGGCTGCCAGTACGTTCTCGACATTGTGGCTTCCTATTATCCTGAGATCTTCCGTATCACAGATGAAGTGTTCAGCTCCGTCGAGTCCCTTTACCATAATCTTGGTATTGTCAAGATATGCCCCGTATTCCGGTTTAGTGAGTCTGCTGAACGGGATGACCCTTGCGGAGGTATCCTTTGACAGAGCGAAGGCCTTTTCGTCATCCATATTGATCACGAGATAGTCGCTCGCCGTCTGATTGGCAGCCACCTTGGCCTTGGTAGCTCCGTAAGCTTCCATGGTGCCGTGTCTGTTGAGGTGGTCAGGCGTCAGATTGAGTATCGCTGATACCACCGGTCTGAATTCGCTCGTTGTCTCCAGCTGGAACGATGATACCTCAGTCACGAGCCAGTCCTTTTTAGTGCTGCCGTCAGCTTCGGCCACTACCGGATTGCCGATATTGCCCACTACGGCAGCATTGCGGCGCGCAGCCTCAAATATCTCGCCGACCAGAGTAGTTGTCGTGGTCTTGCCGTTGGTGCTCGTGATGGCTATGAAATTGCCCTCTCCTATCCTGTATGCAAGCTCGAGCTCACCGATGATCTCGGCTCCGGCATTGCGGGCCTCCTCAATGTAATCCTTGTTGACCGGGACGCCCGGACTCATGACCAGCATATCATATGCCGTCATGTCCTCCGGGATGCTGCCCAGATATGATTTGATGCCTTCATTCTGCATATAGCTGAGGAACTGTGTATCCAGCTTGTCCGCAGTAGATGCATCCTGTACTGTCACGACAGCTCCGGCTTCGTGGAGGAACCTGGCAGCGGCCTTGCCGCTCTTGCCGAGGCCCACTACGAGCACCTTCCTGCCGTTCAATGATTTCTTGTATTTCTTACCTCTTGTAATCATTTATCACTGTCTCCTATCTTACCGATTTTTTGAATCGTTATTTTGAGGGCCTGTCTCGGCATGGTCCCTCGCGAGTTTATCGCTCAATTATCATTCGATACGATTATTTAGAGCTATAAGCCGATACTGTATCGACCTTCGTAAGGTAATGCCGAGGCTGTACTCCGCTCATTCGCTCACGACATGCCTCGCGGCCCTTAGTGCAGACGCATATTATCAGTTGTCTGCAATTACATTACGGACAGATACGCGATCACGCAGCATACGAAGGTGAACAGGCAGAAAACCTTGACCACCTTGGTCTCATGCCATCCGCCGAGCTCGAAGTGATGGTGTATAGGCGCCATCCTGAATACTCTCTTGCCGCCGGTCTTCTTGAAATAAGTCACCTGGATTATCACGGACAGAGCCTCTATCACGTATATCAGGCCCGCAATAGGCAGAAGCCACTCCATGTGTCCTACTATGGCCATGGCCGAGAGCACTCCACCGATAGCCATCGAACCCGTGTCTCCCATGAATATCCTTGCCGGATAGTGATTGTACATCAGGAAGCCTATCGCTGCTCCGAATACCGCCTGTCCTGCGACCGCCATTGGCTCGTTACCTCCCCTGAGGGTCATGCCTATGAGGGCGAATGTCAGAGCGACTATGGATGAGGTGCTCGATGCGAGTCCGTCAAGACCGTCCGCAAGGTTCACGGAATTGGCCATCGCTACCTCAATGAATACTATGAACGGGATATATAAAAGTCCCATATCGACGGTCACCCGGGCGAACGGGATGAATACTCCCGTGCCTTCCTTCAGCATCATGAACACTGCCAGAGCGAGACCGAAGAGCACCTGAAGTATCAGCTTCTGCTTAGGCGTGAGCCCTTCGTTCTGCTTCTTGGCTATCTTGTTGTAGTCATCTATGAAGCCTATCGCACCGTATGCATACATAGTCAGCAGTATCGCGATCTTTTCCATGGTGTGGCTGCCAGGCATGAACATGCTCACGATGACGGCTGCGGTCACTCCGAGCACCATGGCAAGTCCTCCCATGGTAGGCGTCCCCGCCTTGGACAGGTGGGCCTCCGGGCCTTCCTCCCTGATGAACTGACCGAACTGCTTGTGCTTCAGTATCGGTATCATCCTCGATGTCACGAGCATCGAAACGGCGAATCCGACCGCTGCTATCAGTGCGTATGCTGCTATGCTGTGGTTATAGATCATTTATAACTCCCTTATCATTCACTGTAGATATATACGGTGGAGCCCTTCTCCACCTTGGTGCCCGCCTTCGGATACTGATCCTGTACCACGAAGGACTGTCCCGAAGCATCGGCAGGCATAACCGTGTACTTGAGATTGGCGGCCTCGATCTGATGTATGGCCTGCAGGCTGTCATCACCCGTCACATCCGGCACCTTTACCATGCTCTTCTTGGCGTATTTCTCTTCGTTCTTGCTGTATACGCGCTCCACGCCCAGATATTCGAGCGTCTTTTCCGAGATCTCCTTGACTATAGGACCCGCTGTGTGAGCGCCGTATTCCTTCTTGGTCGGCCTGTAGACTATGCAGATCATCGAGATCTGAGGATCGTCCATAGGCGCCATGGCCACGAAGGAAGTATTGGTCGCAGCACTGTACTGTTTGCCGGATACACGGTTTGCAGTACCGGTCTTGCCTCCGACTCTGAAGCCCGGCACATACGCGGTAGTACCGCCGGCGTCTGATACATAGTACTCCATGATGTCGCACATCTTTGCCGCCGTGGCCTCCGAGACTACCTGTCTGACGCTCTCATCCTTGAATTCCTTGACTGTCTTGCCCTCTGTATCGACGATCTTCTTCACCACCTTAGGCTTCATCAGCACGCCCTTGTTACCGAGGCTGTTGACAGCGCAGAGAATCTGGAGCGGCGTGACCGCTATGCCCTGTCCGTATCCCGTGGTGGCCAGGTCGACCCTGCTCATTGTCTCCGGATCCTTGACGATGGAGTATCCCTCGCCCGGCAGATCCACTCCGGTCTGGTCGTTGAAGCCGAAAAGGTCTATATAGTGGTAGAAAGTAGGTGCGCCCATGTCCATGGCGACCTGAGCGAGCGCAGGGTTGCACGAATTACCTACTGCCTTCTTGAGCGACTGCTTGCCATGTGAGTAGAGGCAGTGCAGCGTGTAATCATCCACGCGTATCGATCCGTCGCAGTAATATCTGGATTTATCATCGGCATTTCCCGATTCGAGCGCAGAGGCTGCGGCGATAAGCTTGAATGTGGAGCCCGGCTCATACACATCGCTGACCGCACTTATGGTCCACATCCTGCTGAGATACTCGGTCTGCTCCTTTTCACTCATCTTATCGAATTTCTTCTTCTCAGCCTCGCCGGAAGGTTCGTATGATTTATTTGGATCGTATTCAGGCGTAGTTGCCATCGCGAGTATGTCTCCCGTCTTAGGATCCATGACTATGCAGGTGATAGCATCCGCCCCCGTATCGGCCATGCCCTTCTCAAGAGCATCCTCCACGAAGTGCTGGATCACGGAATCTATCGTGGTCACTATGTTGTTGCCGTCCTGGGCCTTGTAATACCTGGTCCTGCTGTTGGACAGCGTGTCACCGTTGCTGTCTGTCGTCCTGACCGTCCTGCCCTTGATGCCAGCCAGAGTGGAATTGTATTCGTACTCAAGGCCTGATCTGCCGACGTTCTCTCCGTTGACTCCGCCGAGCATCTGAGCAGCGAAGGCTCCGTTCGGATAGTATCTCGCCGCCCTGGTCTTGACTACTATGTTGTTGCCGAATTCCTTCTCGGCTTTTTCGACCTGCTCTCTAGTGAGGCCCTCGCCCATCAGGACGAGATTCTCCTCATCCTCAAGCATGAGCCTGACCTCGTCAGGCGTTTTGCCTGTTATCTCAGCCAGCTTGGCGACCGCCCTGTCCTTCTCAGTCTGGCTTATGCTCTCATCCTTGTACAGAAACTGCGTGTATGCATAGAGCTCATACTCGGTAACGGTCTCAGCCAGAGTGTTCATCTGCGCATCGTATATGGCGCCCCTGACAGGATCGATGGCGGTGTCAACCTTCTGCATGTCGGCTGCCATCACCTTGAGCTCGTCCGACTTATATATCTGCCAGTAGCCCATGCGGAAGATCAGGACACATATCAGCAGCAATATAAAGAAAAAACCTGCCGCAAGTCTCCTGCGGTTCTTTGCGGTGATCTCGTATGCGCCTACAGGGTCTCCGGTGTAATTGCCTTCGAACTCCCGGCTGCCGCTGATCTCCGGCGAGCGCTTTGCGTTCATCTTCGCTCTCTTGCGCTCCGCTTTGTCTGAAGCTTTGCGGCTCGCAGCTTTTTGATCCTGAGCGCGTCCGCTGATCTTCTCGCGCCGCTTCTGTATCTTGCGGTCCTTGCGGCTCTGAGGCTTGTTCTTGAGTTTTTCTCTCTTACTGTCTGTATCCATACTACCTCATTTGAGCATAAACATACTTGTATATGATACCATATCTGGTATACGGAATGAAAGCCCGATACAGTATTTAGTCGCGGACATCGTTGCTATTCACAGCCTGTATCTGTACAACTTCACACATCTGCCAGCACAGACTAAACCACATGCATCCCGGCGTGTACTCCATCTAAACATGCAGATTTGTGTAATAACCTTCTGGATCCGGCAATCGATACACAAATACGTCTCCCCAAAGCCTGATTCGCCCTTTTGGAATCGCTACTTTGTGTAACATTTACGGAATAAGCACGTCTCATACACAAGTTTTCCGGAATCTTGTGTATGAGATCTCCGTCTCAAAGCAATAATACACAAAACGGAGGAGTCAAGGCCATTTTACCAGGATATGAGAGACAGATTTGTGTATGATCATAAGATAATGCGCGAGTAATACACAAATGATAGTGTGACGGCCGGCAACCGTTGCCACTGACTTTCCTGTTCATTTTTATTGTTGGGGATCATAATGCTCGGTCTCGCTTGTTCTGCGGTCTG
>JAZUNV010000049.1:0-24584 GCA_045604305.1 Anaerovoracaceae bacterium
ATCGCAGCGATATGCTCCAGATTACCAATCCAGAGATCAACGACGAACTTCTTGATGCGATAGAAGCTGCTGATCTTGACGTGAATCAGCAGGCAAAGCTGGAACTCGAGCTTGCAAAGGCTGCCGAGTGTGATGTTGCCGGCAGCCATTTCTCTCTCGCCCTGCATTACGTGGATATCTACCGCAGTCTGGTTGTCCGCTGCTGTCGAGAAGATCTGGCTCTTCTTTGTAGGGATGGTTGTGTTTCTCTCGATGAGTCTTGTAGCAACTCCGCCGAGTGTCTCGATGGACAGTGACAGCGGTGTTACGTCGAGGAGCAGGATGTCGTTTACTTCACCTGTGAGGACTCCGGCCTGGATGGCAGCACCGATAGCTACGCACTCGTCAGGGTTGATGCCCTTGAACGGTTCCTTACCTGTTACGTTCTTGACTGCTTCCTGTACAGCCGGGATCCTTGTCGATCCGCCTACCAGGATGACCTTTGCGAGGTCTGCAGAAGTCACGCCTGCGTCCTTCATGGCCTTGTGCATAGGCTCGATGGTCCTGTCTACGAGGTCCTTAGTGAGCTGCTCGAATCTGGCTCTTGTAACGTCCATATCCATGTGGAGAGGACCGGACTCGTTTGCTGCGATGAACGGCAGGTTGACCTTTGTGGTCTGAGCCGAAGAGAGCTCCTTCTTTGCCTTCTCAGCCGCTTCCTTAAGTCTCTGGAGAGCCATCTTGTCCTGTCTGAGGTCGATGCCGTGCTCCTTCTGGAAGCTGTCTGCCAGGAAGTTCATCAGAGCGTTGTCGAAATCATCTCCGCCGAGGTGTGTATCGCCGTTTGTAGCGAGTACTTCGAATACTCCGTCGCCGAGCTCGAGTACGGATACATCGAATGTGCCGCCGCCCAGGTCATAGACCAGGATCTTGTGGCTTCCGGTGTCCTTATCGAGTCCGTAAGCAAGGGATGCAGCTGTAGGCTCGTTGATGATCCTCTTGACCTCGAGGCCTGCGATCTTGCCGGCATCCTTTGTAGCCTGCTTCTGAGCGTCCGAGAAGTAAGCCGGTACTGTGATTACAGCCTCTGTGACCTTCTCGCCGAGATAAGCCTCTGCATCAGCCTTGAGCTTCTGCAGGATCATAGCCGAGATCTCCTGCGGAGTGTAGTCCTTGCCGCGAAGGTTTACTGTATAGTTCTCGCCCATATGTCTCTTGATGGATGAAACAGTGCCCTCAGGCTCAGTGATCGCGATCCTCTTTGCAGTCTCGCCGACGAGTCTCTCGCCGCTCTTTGTGAATGATACTACCGAAGGTGTTGTTCTCATACCCTCGGAGTTGGTGATAACTGTAGGCTCACCGCCTTCAAGTACAGCTACGCAGCTGTTGGTTGTT
Source organism: Anaerovoracaceae bacterium (assembly GCA_045604305.1). Lineage (GTDB taxonomy): Bacteria > Bacillota > Clostridia > Peptostreptococcales > Anaerovoracaceae > Crickella. Next base: position 1,375 of record JAZUNV010000049.1, read on the forward strand.
CCTAAATCGATTCCTATAACTTTACTCATTATTGTTTCCTCCTGATTTATATAAAAGTGATTATTTAACTAAGTAATGATGATATCTATTAGCGGGATGGATAAGATCCCTTGCGGACTCGCTTGCGCTCATTCCTCGCTCGCAGCGGTACTAGGCTCTGTCTTCGCCTTCGGCTCGCCAATCGCCAAGTGCCGGCGGCTCGCACGGTCCGCGCGGGACATTATCCATCCCGCTTACGTCCTATATCCGACTCGCTATTTCTTATTGACTGCTACCATCGACGGCCTGACAACTTTGTCATTCAGCTTGTAGCCCTTCTGCAGGACCTTGCTGATCTTGTCGTTGTCGTACTCATCGGTGTTGTCTGTCATCACGGCGTTGTGTACGTTCGGATCGAAGTCGCATCCAAGCGCTTCTATCTCGCTGAGCCCGGCCTTCTCGAGCGCTGTCTTCAGCTGTTCGAATATGAGCTGCATCCCCTTGGCATAGGCTTCGATGTCCTCTGTCTCGGTGTCGAGAGCTCTTTCGAAGTTGTCCAGTACCGGGAGCAGGTCCCCGACTATCCTCTCATTTGCGAATGCGTGGATGTCGGTCTTCTCCTTGGCTGCTCTCCTTTTGAAGTTCTGGAATTCAGCCATCAGCCTCATGTAGCGTTCGGATTCCTGTTCCTCAGCGGAAGCCTCGTCCTTCTTCTCTTCGGCTTCTCCGGAGCCTTCGTCCTCAGCCTCAGCCTCAGTCTCTGCCTTAGCCTCTTCGCCGGCTTCAGGCTCTTCAGCCTCCGCCGCCTCTTCCTTCAGCTCTTCAGCCTTCTCTTCAGCTCCGGCTTTCTCCTCTTCGGCATTGCCATCCTCAATGTTGATGTGCTTTGCTTTGTCTTCTGCCATTACGTTCTTTTCCTCTCTGTTTATTTATATGATCCTTTGCAGTGCTCAGGATGACATTATCGTGTTTTACTTGCTTTCTTCCGGACCGGTCCCGCTCTTTTCCGTTTCGCCGGCGTTTCCATCGCCGGTATCGTCAGTCAGTCTGAAGGTCTCGCTCAGATTGTTGGTGAGATACTCCATGATCGAGGTTACCTCGTCGTACTTCATCCTCGTCGGACCTATGACTCCGATCTTGCCGACCAGCTTGCCGTCAACGTGGTATGTCGCGGTGATCAGCGTGCAGTCCTTCATCGTGGTGTTCTCATCGCCTATGGTGACTACCACACCGTTGTCCCTCGCCAGCATCTTCTGGGTGAACCAGTCCTTTTGCGCGAAGAGCTCCATGAAGTCTCTCGCCCTGTCTATGCTCGAGTACTCAGGAAGGTTGAAGATATTGGTCATGCCTTCCATGTACAGATTGACATTGAGCATATCCTCAAGAGTCCTGATGAAGCTCGGCATTACGTTGCCGCGAAGCGAGCTCAGAGCCTCTATGTCAGATCCGACATCTTCGATGATCTCTGACTTGAGTACATCGTCGAGAGTGCGGCCCTTGTGCTGGACCGTCATGTTCTTGCTCAGAAGGTCGAGCGCCTCCTGTGTGTACGGAACCTTGAGTCTCAGCGTCGTGTTGGTTATATTGCCGCTCTCGCCTACTATCATGAGGATGAGAGTGCGCTCATCTACCGGCAGCAGCCTGATGAAACTGATCGTCTCCTCATTGGTCGCCGGCGTCATCGCGAAGGATGCCAGATGCGTGATCTCAGACAGCAGTTCAGCCGCGTGTCTTATGGTTCTGTCGAACTCATCTCTGCTTGCGGAGAGGCGGTCGTTGATCATCCTCTTGTCCTTGGCGCTGAGGTTCTTCTTCTTCATCAGGTTATTTACGTACAGCCTGTATGCCTTGTCCGAAGGTACCCTTCCCGCCGAAGTATGAGGATGAGTCAGGTATCCCATCTCCTCAAGGTCCGACATCTCGTTACGTATGGTCGCAGGGCTGACTCCCAGATCATATTTCTTTGCGATCGATCTCGAACCGACCGGCTCGGCGTTCTCTACATAATCTGTAATGATCGCCTGCAGTATCTGTAATTGTCTTTCGCTCAGATCCATGAATTGCCTCCCTGTAGTTTTTGATTTGTTAGCACTCACTTGGCAAGAGTGCTAATCTCTATGCATAATATACCCGCATCAACATAGTTTGTCAACAATTTATTTATATATTTTTGGACCGGAACTACAGAGCCTGATCACGTTCGATCTTTGTTGGGGAATAATAATCATATCGTTAACTGATTTAGGACTATACTGCAGATTTGCCTCGTATAGTCCTATTTTTGCTCTCTCATAATCGAGAAATCTAGGACTGTTGAGTGGCTGAAGCTCCTACAGTCCTATTTTTGCTCCCTCATAATCGAGAAATCTAGGACTGCTGAGTGGCTGAAGCTCCTACAGTCCTATTTTTGCTCTCTCATAATCGAGAAATCTAGGACTGCTGATCGGTAAATGCTGTATCAGTCCTAGATTTCGTCATTTGAGTCTCGCGAATCTAGGACTGTTGAGCGGGAAGAGGCTCTCTAGTCCTATATCCAAACCACTTTCGCTCTTTTACCCGCTTCATCGCGGTGTCCCGGAGCATCCCACATGGACCAGCAAACACAAAAAGCGCCCGCAGGCGCTTTTGAAATCTTTTGAGATCTGTTGAAATCTCTACCATGGTTCGCCGATGATGTGTTCCATGAAGTACGGGAGCTGTTTCCTCCACCAAGGCCAGTCGTGATTGACATCGTAGCCCCAGTAATCGGCCCAGTGCTCTATGCCCTTCTCTTCCAAGACCACATGGAGCTCGTTGAGATCCTCTCTCATCTCGTCCTCCCACGCGCCCTGTCCGGAGCAGAATATGATCGCACTGTTCCTGTACAGGTCCATCCACGGATGATCCTCCGGCATGTTCCTCAGGAATTCGATAGGTGAATTCGCATATGTCAGATCGTCCTTATAACCATAGAAGAAATAGTCAGTGTCATAGAGGCCGCTGAGGGCTATCATGCCGCAGAACAGGTCAGGCCTGCGGAAGAAGAAATTGCATGCGTGGGTAGCTCCCATGCTGCAGCCCGTAGTGAGAGCGCGCTCGCCCTCGCGCAGATACTTAGGCACGAGCTCGTCAGTGACATAGTGGAACCATCTCTCCTGCTGCTCGAGTCTGTACCTCTCATCCTGACCGTTGGCTGACCAGGTCTCCTCGTCGATGCTGTCTACGCAGAGGACTCTGATCTTGCCTGATTCGATCCAAGGCGCGATCGATTCGATCATGCCGAAATTGCGGAAGTCATATGTGTGTCCGCTCTGAGGTGCGAACGCGACGACCAGCCATCCCTCGTCGCCGAAGACAGCGTGCTCCATCTCTCTGTCAAGTATCCAGCTGTATTCTTTGTAATAGTAATCGTTCATATCAGTACTTCTCCTTTGCTGATCAAGGTCTTAGACAATGTGTATATCCCTGTGGGCTATCATCTTTTCCGGCTGTGCGTCTGCATGCTCCTGTACGAAATCAATGAACTCATATACTTCATCCAGTGTGCCGAGCACGACAGTATACATCTGGTTGCCCATGGCTCCCGAGAGCACATCCGGCATGCGTTCACACATCTTCATGCAGTATCCGTATTTCTCCAGTATCTCTTCGTGGCTGTGCGTATAGGTATGCATGTCCTTTCTCGAGGCATATGCACAGTACTGATCCCCGCCAATATCCGGCAGGCGGCGCTCGTTGTAAGCCACCATCTCAGCCCATATCTCATACACATCCGTGTTGTGTGAGAAATCCATCATATCCGGTGTATAGCCGCCGGCAGGTCTCATGTTGACCTCGAGTCCGACGAAGTCGTCCACATCGCCGAGATTCTTCCTCGCCTCTGTCAGGCGGAAGAATTCGAAGTGGACATATCTGCTCCTGACCTTAAAAGCCTTGAGCGCGGCACGGCCGTACTTCTTGAGCTGAGCAGGCACTTCCGGTGTCGTGTAGTATGCGAGCTCGAGGTTCTTATTGACCAGATCCGCTATTGAAGGAGGGAACCAGTTGGAACTCTCGAAGAGAACCTCCCCCTCAGCATTGCAGATCGCATCGTACGACCAGATATTGCCGTACACGAACTCCTCCATTACATATGGATGCTCCGGCAGATTGTCATAGAACCACTTCAGGTCGTCGTCGTTCTCGAGCTTCCATGTATCGGCAGCTCCGACTCCGATATCCGGCTTTACGATCACAGGATAACCTCCTATCTCGTCGAGGAATTTCTTCGCAGCCTCGATGTCAGTCACCTTGTGATTGCGCGCCGTCGGTATGCCGGCTTCCTTATAGAAAGGTTTCATGGCTGACTTGCTCTTCCACATCGAGAGCTCCGCCGGCTGCACGCCGGTAGTGATGTTGAAGTCCTCCCTCAGACGTGCATCCTGCTCGAGCCAGTACTCGGTATTGGACTCGAGCCAGTCGATCTTGCCGTGCCTGTGTGCCAGCCAGGCCACCGCACGGTACATCTGGTCATAGTCCTCCATGTTGTCTACCTTATAATATTCGCTCAGTGCTGCCTTGAGAGGCTCCTCGAGGGCCTCGTATGGCGCATCGCCTATGCCCAGCACGTTCACGCCGTTCTTTTTAAGGCGGTCACAGAACTGCCAGTAAGTATGCGGGAAGTTCGGTGATATGAAAACAAAATTCATAGTCTCTTATCCTTTCTTTGTGAATACCCCTAAACGATCTTATTTCGCATTTGTCCTATTGTACCATATATCCCGGCTTAGTCCAGTCAGTATCTTCTCCACGGCTGTGTCCCTTCGGTATAGTACTCACCCCTTTGAACGACCACATCGTCAGGCATCTCCCTGTACTCTCCGTCAGCCACATCCGGTATCTGGCTCATGATGCGCCTCCACAGTGCGGCTGCAGTATTCGATGTAGTATTCATCTCGCTGTTGTGATCCGTTCCTATCCACAGAGCTGCCGAGTATGACGGCACGAATCCGCAGAACCATATATCCGCGGTATCGTTGGTCGTACCGGTCTTACCTCCGGACTGGATTCCATAGAGCGAGGCTGCTCTCGCGATACCTCTCGACACTACCGATTTCAGGCAATCCGTCATGATAAAGTCCACGCCCTCATCGAGCACTCTGGTCTCTTCGCTGGTGCCCTTCAGCAGCACCTTGCCGCTTGCGTCGGTCACTTCAGTATAGCAGACAGCTGTATTGCGTACCCCTCCGTTAGGGAATACCGCATATGCCAGCGCCATCTCGAGAGGTGTGACGCCGTAAGTCATGGCTCCGAGTCCGAGCGCGGCCGAGTTCAGGTCATTGACAGGCTCTGAGATGTCATCCACAGCGGTCGTGATGCCGTACTTCTTGAGCAGCTTCATCGAGTAGTCAGCTCCTACCTGAAGCTGGATCTTGACAGCGCATGTATTGATGGACTGCTGCAGTGCCGTCCTGAAGGTCTGTCTTCCGGAGAACCTCCTCGAGAAGTTCTGAGGCCAGACCTCGCCATTCACGTTCATGCGCTCATCAGTCACCTGCGATGAAGCCGTGATATAGTCGCCCCAATACGATGTACCCTGTCTGTCGAAGCCGTAGTCCACGAACGGGAATGTTTTGCCCTCCGAAGCGTACTCGAAGCTCTTCTGAAGAGCTGCAGAGTATACGGTGAGCGGCTTTATGGACGATCCCGGCTGTCTCGGGGATGTCGCTCTGTTGAAGAGCTTCTTACCCGAAGTTCCTCTGCCGCCTGACATGCCGACGATCTTGCCCGTGCCGACCTCAGTGACCACCATGGCAGCCTGAGGCTCCTCCTCAGACCACGGGAAGTTGTAATCGTTGGCGAACTCCTCATTGATCGCCGTCTGGACCGCCGGATCCACGGTCGTCTTTATGTGAAGTCCCCCCGTGTAAACGAAGCGCTGGGCCTCATCCTCGGATATCCTGTACTTCTCCGCGATATCCTTTATCACCTGAGAAACCGTATAGTCAGTGAAGTATGTGTACTCGCCTGCATGCTCCTCTTCAAAGCAAGGCTTAAGTATGTCCTCTATATCTACTCTGGCCTTGTCAGCTTCCGCCTTGCTGATATAGCCCTGCTCCGTCATGAGATCAAGCACGAGGTTTCTCCTGTCCTTTGAAAGGTCATTGGCGTAGACATCGTATTTGCGGAGATACACAAGCCCTTCGTCTTTTTCATCCTTGAGGAGGGCGTAGCTGTCCGGTGCCTGAGGCAGGGCAGCAAGAGCCGCACTCTCAGCCAGGTCCAGATCGCGCACATCCTTGTCAAAATAGGTCCTTGCTGCGGATTCTATGCCGTAAGTGCCGTAGCCCAGATATATCGTATTGAGATAGGCCTCCAGTATCTGATCCTTTGTGAGCGCGCGCTCGATCTCCCACGCGTATACCATCTCTCTGAACTTACGGTTCAGAGATCTCTGGCTCTTGACGTCGGCGAGGAACACGTTCCTCGCGAGCTGCTGGGTGATGGTCGATGTGCCGCTAATCTCCTCGGATCTGCCGAGAAGCTTGTTGATGACCGCACCCATCATCCTGCGGAAATTGAAGCCGTGATGCTCATAGAAGGTCTTGTCCTCTATTGCGATGAAGGCATCCCTGGTCACCTCAGGGATCTGATCGATCGATACAGGCTCGCGGTCCTCGGTGTAGTAGATCCTGTCTATCTCGTGGCCCTCGCAGTCGTAGAGGAATGAACTCATCTCCACGTTGGAGTAGATGTTCTCCACGGTGATCTTATCTGAATTGTGTATGAGGTAGCCGGCATAGCCCCCAAGAGCGATGCATCCCGCCAGTATGAGGCAGAGGATGGCCATGACAGCGATCTGCCATGCCTTTCTCTTTTTCTTCTCTTTTTTCTTCTCTTTTTTCTTTACCGGCCTTTTATATGTATTCAGGCTTTCCGGTTCTGCCTCTGAAGACTTTCTTTCAGCCTCTTTGAAGAGCTGTTTCTCCTTCTCCAGCTTCTCCTTCTGCCCGGCCTTCTTTTCCTTCAGCTTTTCCTTCTGCTCGAGACTCTTTTCCTTTAGCTTCCTCTTCTGCTTGCGCCTTTTTTCCTTTTCCTTCTTCCTCTGCTCCTGCCTGATCCTGCGCTTCTCTTCCAGCTCACGTCTGCTTTCTTCCTTTTCCAGGCGGCTGCGCTCCTGCTCCTCCTGCTTCTTCTGCTCTTCTTTGAGGCGCTCCACATCAGCAGGCATGCGCCAGAGGAACTCACCCTTGCCGCCGCCTTCTCCCGTATCGCGGGTAGTCGTTATTTTTGCATTTTCATTTCCGGAACTTTCCGGTTTTTTATCGCTCATTTCTTTAAAGCACCACCCGTTCAGGGACTTTATCGTTCAAAAAAAGAACTCCGCAGATGCGGAGTTTTCTGGTGGCCTATATTGGACTTGAACCAATGACCTTCTGGTTGTCACCCAGATGCTCTCCCAACTGAGCTAATAGACCGCGTCGCTGTTCACTATTATACTTGCAAACAGCATTAAATACTATAGTTTTTTTGTTTTAGTTTTTACTTTGATTGTTTTTCTTTTGATGCCTCATCGAGCGCCTTCTTTGCAAGAGCATCCGCGAGCTCGTTATACCGATTGCCGGCATGGGCCTTTACCTTGACGAACTTTATGTCCATGCTCTTCCTGGCTTCGGCTATGAACTCCCTGTATCCCTGAGTCAGCGGGTTGTTGGTCTTCCACTTCATGTCCGCCCATGCGCCTATGCCCTCATAGTCATGGAATATCTCCACGGCTTTGATGCCGTTAGCCAGGCAGTAGTCGACTGCGAGCTTTGATCCCATGATCTCGCCGGCCACATTCCTCTGTTTTGCTGCCTCCTCATCGTCGAAGGCGGACTTTATCTCAGTCGTCTCACTGCTGCCTTCGGCATCCGTTTCCACGATGACGACTCCACACGAGAATCTCCCGTTTGAGATATCATAGCTTCCGTCCACATAGGCTCTGACCCCCTCCGGTAATCTCGCACCGGCAGCAGCTGTCCCTTCGCTCATTCCGAGATAAGCCATGGCATCTGCCGGATCTGCAAAGCTCTTATACTCCGCTCCCGCAAATCCGTCCACCTGAGCTTTGCAGTCATCCCAGCTCATGAAGAGTCCCGTCATCCTGCCTTTTTTTACCGCATATACTTTCTTGCCCTTTGCCACTTCAGCGTTCTCCTTTACCGCATCTGACTTTACCGGTCTGTGCTTCGTGCTCTGATCCTCGTCGAACTTCCTGAGGAAGCTGAGCCTGTGTATCGGTGTCTTGCCCAGGTTCCTCAGGCCCTCGTAGTGCTTTGCAGTGCCGTAGCCCTTATTGCCCGCAAAGTCGTAGCCCGGGTACACTTCCTCCATCTCAGTCATGTAGGAATCCCTTGCGACCTTGGCCACGATCGAAGCTGCCGCGATGCACAGGCACTTCTCATCACCCTTGATGATGGCTTCGACCGGCATGCCCGCATCGAGCTTCACCGCGTCTACGAGGAGGATGTCCCTGCCCGCTGTATCGAGCAGTCCCCTCTCACTCAGCATGTCCCTGCAGGAAGCTATCGCCCTCTTCATAGCGTTTTTGGTAGCCTCGAGTATGTTGATCTCATCGATCTCCGTATTGTCAGCTATGCCAATGCCGTAAGCCAGCGCCCTGTCCTTAATTATCTCCGACAGTTCCTCACGCCTCTTTGCAGAGAGCTTCTTGGAGTCGTTCACGCCCGGCACGTCAAAGTCAGGCGGGAGTATGACGCAGGCGGCATAAACAGGGCCCGCGAGGGGGCCTCTGCCGACCTCGTCGAGGCCCGCTACATACCTGTAGCCCTCGCTCCTGAGCTCGTCCTCGCGGGCCTTCATCTCCGCGAGCTTCCTTATATCCCTTTCCAGTCTTTCCTGTTTGGTCATCGTATCAGATCTGCGCCTTTTCCAGAGTGATCCTTCCGATCTTGCCGCCTCTGAACTCGTCCAGCACCGTGCGCCCCGTCCTCTCGTAGTCGATACGCTTGCCGGACATGATGAATCCCCTCTTCAGCGCGATATTATCCATGTTCACAATGGCCTCGTCGGAGATCTCGTCGAGCTTGTACCTTTCCTTCAGCAGCTCAGGGTATTTCTCGCCCAGCACCCTGATGAGCTCGAAGCCCAGGTCCTGGACTCCGAGTATGTCATCCTTTATGCTCCCGCAGAACGCGAGATCAAGGCCCACCTCAGGATCCTCGAATTTCGGCCAGAGTATGCCCGGAGTATCCAGAAGCTGCATGCCGTTCGAAAGCGTGAGCCACTGCTTGCCCTTGGTGACGCCGGGTCTGTCCCCCGTCTGGGCGGACTTCCTGCCCGTCAGCCTGTTGATCAGGGACGACTTGCCTACGTTAGGGACACCGACTATCATGATGCGAAGCGGCCTCTTTATGGATTTCACCTCGTCTCTTTTAGCCTGCTCAGCCTCCAGGGCCTTCAGCAGCTTCTTGATGTTCTCACCCGACTGCAGGTTGAGCGCCATGACGCGCCTCACACCTTCTCCTCTGCCGAGCTTCTCGCACCAAGCCTTCGTCTCTTCCTCGTCAGCGAGGTCAGCCTTGCCGAGCACGATTATCCTCGGCTTGCCGGATACGAGATCGTCTATGATCGGGTTCCTGCTGGACACCGGAATGCGGCTGTCGACTATCTCTATCACGAGGTCGACAGCCTTGAGGTTGTCCTGTATCAGTTCGCGGGTCTTCTTCATGTGACCCGGGTACCAGTTGATGTTGTCTATCATTCGTAGTCCTTTTTATTTGGAATAGGGAGATCCGCATGCACGATTCGACTCGCTGGACTCCGCTTGCGACGTCATGGTTCTTTGCCAACCGCCTGCGGTTTCCTCGCGAAACTCTTAGCGGCTCCTCCACACGCTCGCATCATCGTGCCTGCGGATATCCCCTCTGTTACGAAAAGAAAAAGCATACCGTTGGCGATGCCTCGGGTATGCATAACGTTCACTATTCAGCGCTTCTGATCCTGGCAGCCTTACCGGTTCTCTCACGCATGTAGTTGAGCTTAGCTCTTCTGACTCTGCCCTTCCTGACTACCTCGATCTTCTCGATCTTTGGCGAGTGCAGCGGGAAAGTCTTCTCTACGCCGATACCGTTTGAGAGCTTCCTTACTGTGAAAGTCTCATTGACGCCGCCGTGCTGTCTCTTGAGTACGTATCCCTCGAACACCTGGATCCTTTCTCTCTGACCCTCGATGATCTTTACGTGTACTCTGAGAGTATCACCTACTTTGAACTCAGGAATATCTTCCTTTTTGTAATCCATTGTGATCTGGTCTAAAATGTTCACGTTATTCTCTCCTTCCTCTCAAGACGTTCTTGGAGCTACCGACCGTATGCCGTCCCCAGAGGACCGCCCGTAATAACTTTGGCTGTCAGACGACAGCTTTCATAAAATACCATAAGACAATGGACTTTGCAAGCATTTTATCAACTTTTTTCAGCTGTTTTCAGTGTTTTCACATTCAGACAGCTCATCTGTCCCTGCGATCGAATAGTTTCTCAATTATTACTCCCCCTATTTCCCTATGCTCTCGGATGGCAGGCGCTGAAGACCTCTCTTACGTGGATGTCGGTGACCGCCAAGTACGCTATCCCGACGGACATGTCCTCGAATCCCATCAGCTCCTGCAGTGTCTTGAGGTCGCCTCCGTTCTGGAGGATGTGGACCGCGAAGCTGTCCCTGAGGATCTGAGGAGTCATGCGTTCCTCGATGCCGAGCAGCGCGCCGTAGTCCTTGAGTATCTTCCATATCCCCTGCCTGGTGAGAGCGTCCCCTCTCATATTCACGAACACGAAGTCATCTCCGTTGCGCTCCCTGCCGATGATGGTGTCATATATGTGCTCAGTATACTCCTTCAGCGCCGCAGCCGCGTATCTGCCGAGCGGAACTATCCTGCTCTCGTCGTTAGCATCCTTGAGTGTCACGAAGTTCATCCTGAGATTGACATCCTCGAATCTGAGCCTGACCACCTCTGTGACTCTTGCTCCGGTCCCGTACATGAACTCGAGCAGAGCCTTGTCTCTCAGTCCCTTCCTGTCATCGAACGGCAGATCCATCAGATCCTCCGTCTCCTCTATGCCCAGGTAGTCGATCTGACGCCTGTCGTTCCTGGCCGACTTGATCCTCGCAAACGGGTTGTCGCTCATGAGTCCCTTGCCGATGATGTAGTCATAGTAGGTCCTCAGAGCTGAGACCTTGCGGTTGATCGTGGCCTTGGACTTCTTGTCGTTGCCAAGCTCCATGACGTAGGCGATGGCGTCGTTGTCCGTGCAGGCGTTGAGTCCGTTCACCCCGCGCGATGCCAGGTATTTCTCAAAAGCCCTGAGATCCCTCTCATACGCGATGAGAGTATTCTCAGCCTTGCGCTTTTCATTTCTCATGTACTCTATGAATTCCCGCATCCCTGCACCTCCTCTAGATCTCGCCGGCCTGTCTCGCATACAGCAGGGCTATTATGGTCTTGCTGTCCTTGATCTCGTTTCTCATGACCATGTCTATCAGCTCGTCCGCATCGTATTCGACTATGTCCATGCACTCTGTCGCATCCCAGTGGGTCTCGCCCGCTGTCAGTTCCTTACAGATATATATATGGAGCAGTTCACTCGAATAACCGCATGTCGGATAATACGACACGAGGTGCTTCACTTTGCCTGCTGTATAGCCCGTCTCCTCCTGCAGCTCTCTGGTCGCAGTCACGACCGGATCCTCATCTGGATCGGCCTTGCCGGCCGGGAGCTCGAGTATCACCTGCTCGAGAGGTTTCCTGAACTGCCTCTCCATGATGATCCTGCCGTCATCCTTGACAGCCACCATGATGGCTCCGCCGCTGTGCTCGACGACATCTCTGATGGATTCGCCTCCGACGGTCTCAACCACATGCTGTCTGACCCTGAATACGGGTCCCTCGTAAACTACCTTGCTGCTGATCGTCTTCTCTTCAAATACCATTACTGTTTTCTTTCCATTCCTTTACAATAATAATTATTCGACCCATTATAGCACAGTTTCACTCCGTTTCCGTTCAGATCAGCATAAGATTTTTGGCGAGTTCCCGCAGGAAGACCTGCCTCCATTTTCTCCAGGTGTTCTCGTGAGCCAGATCGTTGAAAGGTATGTTGTATATTATGCTCTCCATCGTATACTGCCTGTACTCCTCGGGCAGCTTGCGGATCGCTTTGCGTATGCAGTCCAGCCTCCAGACGGCCTGTTCAAGCACGACTGCGCTCTTTATCACCTCATCCTCATCGACGAAGAAGACGAGCTCCCCTTCGCCTGCCGCATGGGCTTCCGCCGCCTCCAGCCTTTTGAGCCTCTCCATGTCCTTTACCGTCCACAAACACTGATAATAGACCGCCTTGGGCAGCCGCAGTTCCTTGTCTTTCATATGCGCCTCCTGCTCAGTTCTTATATGTATGTCAGGATTCTATCGACTGCAGCGGACGCGTATATGTTGAAAATGTGTAGAGGGTATCCATTGCAGGATTTCGGGAGTTTTTTGTAGTATTTAGGGAATTTTCCGTAAAAGAGGAGGTCAAAGCCCCGATATATCTGGACCGCCAGACTCTTCGACAAACAAAGAGGAGGCCGAAGCCTCCCCGGTATATCCAATATTCAGTATCCTGTATTCAGTGCAGCCTACAGCTTCTCAATGTCCTCGCTCTCGAGATAGCTGATATACGGCAGTCCTCTGAGCCTCTGGTCGAAGTCGAGTCCGTATCCGACGACGAAGAGGTCGTCTACCTCGAAGCCGACATAGTCTGCGTGTATGTCAGTCGTCCTGCGTGATTCCTTGTTGAGCATCGAGCAGATCTTAAGAGTCTTAGGACCTCTCTCCTCGAGCCTCTCCATCACGTATTTCAGAGTTGTGCCGGTGTCGATGATGTCCTCGACAATGATGACGTTCTCGTTGTAGAGATTCAGAGTAGCCTCGTAGTTGATCTTGACCACGCCCGAGCTGGTCATCGCCGAACCGTAGCTGCTCGCCGAGAGGAAGTCTAGCTTGGTCTCGATCGTGGTGTACTTCATGATGTCCGCGAGCCAGAGGACCGAGCCCTTCATAGTAGCCAGCAGGACGACCTCCTCGCCCTTGTAATCCTCATCGATCTGCTTGGCGATCTCCTTCGCTCTCTTTGTGATGTCTTCCTGCGTGAAAAGCAGTTTGCCGATAATTTCTGCCATGGATCCCTCCTATTCCTGTGGCTGAAGCAGATCTTCGATCGCTTCGAGCAGCTCCTCATCTCCCGTTCTCTTAAGCGCCGAGACCGGGATAACTATATCTTCCTTTTTCATTCCGAGCGTCTGCCTGATGAGCCTGATGCACGATGCCTTCTGATTGTTGCCGACCTTGTCAGCCTTGGTCGCGGCCACTATGCCGTCAAGTCCGTAGTACTTCAGGTACTCATACATCTGTACGTCCTGCGCGCTCGGCTTATGCCTGATGTCCACGAGCTGGACCACCTTCAGGAGATTGCTCCTGTTCTCAAGATAGCCCTCTATCATGGCGCCCCACTTCTCGCTCTCGCTCCGGCTGACCTTTGCGAAACCGTATCCGGGTAGGTCAACTATCCTGAATGCGTCATCACATCTGTAGAAGTTGATGGTCCTGGTCTTGCCGGGACTGCCCGACACTCTGGCCAGGCTCTTCCTGCCAGTGATGAGATTCAGAAGCGAGGACTTGCCGACATTGGACCTGCCCGCGAAAGCGATCTCCGGAAGGTCCTCCGGCGGATATTGGGAAGCCTTTACAGCTACCGATTCCAGTTCTGAATTGATTATCCTCATTGTCATTTTATTACGATTGGTATAACTTCCTCAAAGTCCTGTACAGGAATGAATTCGATCTCCCTGCGCACGGAAGCAGGGATGTCCTCCAGGTCCGGCTCGTTCTCCTTTGGGATGATGATCCTGCGGATGCCCTGTCTGTATGCGGCCAAAGCCTTCTCCTTGAGGCCTCCTATCCTGAGGATCTTGCCCCTCAGCGTGATCTCGCCCGTCATCGCAACAGTCTTGTCAGCCTTGCGGTCAGTCAGGAGCGAGAAGAGCGCGCTGCACATCGTGACGCCCGCGGAAGGGCCGTCCTTTGGTGTTGCTCCCTCAGGTATATGGATCTGTATGTCGTACTCCTTAAATACGTCCTTGCCTATCCTGTACTTGCCGGATATGGACTTGATGTAACCGAGGGCCGTAGTGGCTGACTCTCTCATCACTTCGCCCATTTGTCCTGTCAGCACGAGCTTGCCGCTTCCCGGCATCTTGACGGTCTCGATAGTGAGCGTGACTCCTCCGACGGAGGTCCAGGCCATGCCCGTAGTGACTCCGACTTCAGGCTCGAGCGATCCGATGTCCTCGATGAACACCCTCTTGCCCAGATAATTCCTGAGGTTGCGCGGCGTCACGTTGTTTCTCATCTGCTTGCCGCTCACTATGTTGCGGGCAGCCTTGCGGCATGCGTTGCCGATCTCTCTTTCGAGATTTCTCACGCCGGCCTCACGCGTATAGTACTCGACGATGTCCCTGATGGCCGCCTTGGAGATGCTGAACTGGTTCTTTTTGAGCCCGTTCTCCTTCATCCTCTTAGGCACCAGGTAATCGTTGGCGATATGCACCTTTTCCTCTGCGGTATAGCTGGAAAGCTCGATGACTTCCATCCTGTCGAGCAGAGGCGCCGGTATCGTGGCCGTCGTGTTGGCCGTGGTGATGAACATCACTCCCGAGAGGTCGAAAGGTATCTCGAGATAGTGATCGGTAAATGTGCTGTTCTGTTCCGGATCGAGCACTTCGAGAAGCGCGGATGCAGGGTCTCCCCTGAAATCCGATCCGATCTTGTCCACCTCGTCAAAGAGGAAGAGAGGGTTCTTCACATCAGCTTCGATGATGCTGTTGATGACCCTGCCCGGGATGGCTCCGATGTAGGTGCGTCTGTGGCCCCTGATCTCAGCTTCATCCCTCACTCCGCCGAGCGACATCCTTACGAACTCCCTGTTGGTGGCCCTTGCGATCGATCTTGCGATCGAGGTCTTGCCTACTCCCGGAGGACCGACGAGACAGATGATAGGTCCCTTGTTCTCCTTTGTCAGGTGCTGTACAGCCAGGTGCTCGAGTATCCTCTCCTTCACCTTTTCGAGACCGTAGTGATCCTCGTCGAGTATCTTCTCGGCCTTTTTGAGGTTGCGGTTGATCTTGGACTCCTTGTGCCACGGCAGGTCGAGTATGGTCTCGATATACGTCCTGGATACATTTGCGTCCGGGCTCATCGGGCTCATCCTGCTGAACTTGTCGATCTCCTTGCGGACCTTGGTGTCGGTCTTTTCGTCGAGCTTCAGTTCGTCCAGCTTCTCCTTCCACTGGCGCACTTCGTCGTCGATGTCCTCGTCCTCGCCGAGCTCCTCCTTTATCACCTGAAGCTGCTCTCTCAGATAATACTCCCTCTGACCGCGGTTCATGTTCTTGACGACGCGGTTGTTGATCCTCTTTGCGATCGAGAGTATGTTGTTCTCCTTGCCGATTATGTCCACGAGGTGGCCCACTCTCAGCTTGACCGAGTCGATCTCGAGCAGGGTCTGCTTGACGTCAAAGCTCACATCGAGCTCGTTGGAGATAAGGCTGCAGAGTAGGGACGGATCGTCGATATCGTCTATGAGCGTCCTGCCTGCGGATTCGCCCTGGCCCGTAAGCTCGAGATACTTGAAGTACATCTGCCTGAGCACGCGTATATTGGCCTGCAGGCTGATGTCCTCCATATCGTCATCGTAGTCCCTGGCCGGAACGTAGTCGCACATCAGCATCGAACCGGTGTCGCGGATGTCTTCGATCCTGACCCTCTGCTCGACCACTACGAGTATGCGCACGAATTCATCGTTCTTCTTGACGACCTGCCTCACCCTGATGAGTCCTCCGGTCAGATAGCAGTCCTCCTGCTTCGGTTCATTGACCGCAGGATCCCTTTGAGCCGACACTACAATATATTTGTCGCCGTTCATCGCATGATCAACGGCGGCAAGTGATTTATCCCTTCCGATATCAAATCCCACTATGGTGCCCGGGAAGAAAGTCTGTCCCCGCAGCGGGATGTACGGAATCCCGTTATTGTTTTCGACTATTGTCATTACGCTTCCTTTTCTGTCCTGATATCCTCAGATTCATTACTGTCCTTGCGCAGGACCAGCTCCGGCTCCGCTTCGCCATTCACTACAGCCGCAGTGATGATGCACTTCTCCACGTCAGGTCTCGAAGGCAGTTCATACATGATGTCAGTCATCAGGCTCTCGAATATGCCCCTGAGTCCTCTGGCTCCGGTGTTGAGCTTGAGAGCCTTCTCCGCTATGGCGCGTACCGCTTCATCCTCGATGACCAGATCCACATCATCCATCGCGAACAGAGTCTGATACTGCTTCACGAGAGAATTCTTAGGCTCGCTGATGATCCTGACCAGAGCCTCCTCGCTGAGCTCGGAAAGCGCGACCGTGACAGGGAGCCTGCCTATGAGCTCCGGTATGAGTCCGAACCTCACCAGATCCTCAGGCTCTGTCTTCAGCAGCACATCAGCATCATCGAGCTCCGTGACAGTGTCTTCCTTGTTGAAGCCGATGACCTTGTTGCCCAATCTCACCTTGATGATCTTGTCGAGCCCCGTGAAAGCTCCTCCGCAGATGAAGAGCACATCCTTAGTGTCGAAGTGGATGAATTCCTGATTAGGATGTTTCCTGCCTCCCTGAGGAGGTACGTTGGCTACAGTGCCCTCTATGATCTTGAGCAGGGCCTGCTGTACGCCCTCGCCGCTGACGTCCCTTGTGATGGACATGTTCTCGGATTTACGGGCGATCTTGTCGATCTCATCCACGTAAATGATGCCGCGCTGGGCTCTGTCGAGATCCCCGTCAGCTGCCTGGTACAGCCTGAGAAGTATGTTTTCCACGTCCTCGCCTACATAGCCCGCCTCTGTGAGAGATGTGGCATCGACTATGGCAAACGGCACGTCAAGTATGCGCGCGAGCGTCTGTGCAAGCAAAGTCTTGCCGCATCCCGTAGGACCCAGCATGAGGATATTGCTCTTGCTCAGCTCGACCTTCTCGACATCGCTGTTCTTATATCTGTCGAGGTGTCTTATCCTCTTGTAGTGGTTGTACACCGCGACCGCGAGACTTCTCTTGGCCGGATCCTGCTCGATCACATACTGATCGAGCTCATTCTTGATCTCCTCCGGCTTAGGCAGTCTGTTTGATCTCTTCTTCTTCGGCGCAGGTGAATTCTCCTCGTCCATCATCGATTTGATGAGGTCGACGCATTCATTGCAGATATATGCGTCAGGTCCGACCATCATGTTTCGGACCTGAGAGCTTTTCTTACCGCAAAATGAACATTTCACTTCGTTGTTGTCTGACATTCTGTACCCTCTAATAATGTCATTCTGAGGCCTGTGGCCGAAGAATCTCAGTGAGATCCTTCGCTTCGCTCAGGATGACAACAGATCAGTGTTTTTCTATTACCTTGTCGATCAGGCCGTATGCCGCAGCATCAGCCGCGCTCATGTAATTGTCGCGGTCCGTATCCCTTTCGATCACTGCAAGCTCCTGTCCTGTCGATTCAGCCAGGATGTGATTGAGCTTGTCCTTGATGCTCAGGATATGGTCGGCATTGATCTTGATGTCGGAAGCCTGTCCCTGGAATCCGCCCAGAGGCTGGTGGATCATTATTTCGGCATTAGGCAGAGCGTATCTCTTGCCCTTGGTACCTGCAGCCAGGAGCACTGCTCCCATGCTCGCAGCCATGCCTACGCATATGGTGCTGATGTCCGGCTTGATGAACTTCATGGTGTCGTATATAGCCAGACCCGCAGTTACCATTCCGCCCGGAGAATTGATATATATGTTGATATCCTTGTCCGGATCCTGAGCCTCGAGGAACAGGAGCTGAGCTACGACGATGCTCGCCGTATGCTCCGTGATCTCCTCGTCTATGAATATGATCCTGTCGATCAGCAGCCTGGAATAGATATCATAGGTCCTCTCCCCCTGGCCCGTCTGCTCGACTACATATGGTACATAGTTCATATTATTCCGCCTTCTTCTCTTCCTTATCCTTCTTGGATGTCTTCTTGGCAGCTACCTGCTTGGCATTGTCGAAGAGGTAGTCGATAGCCTTCTTGGTCTGGGCATCCTCTCTGAAGTAGTTCTCTGTCTCTGAACCGGCCATCTCCTTGACCTGATCCTGAGTCATGCCGTACTGCTGTGCGAACTCGTCCATCAGAGCCTGTACCTCAGAATCCTCTACCTCGAGTCCTTCCATCCTGATGATGTTCTTGAGGAGAACTCTGGTCCTGATCCTCTTCTCAGCCTCAGGTCTTGTCTCCTTCTTGAGATCCTCGATAGTCTGACCTGTCCACTCGAGATACTGCTTGATGCCGAGTCCCTGAGCAGCGAGGTTCTGGTTCATGTCGTAGATCATGTTGTCGATCTCGTTGTCGATCATGACAGCAGGAACTTCGATCTCATTCGACTCGTAGAGCTTTTCAAGAGTTCTGTCCTTCATTACGGAGAGATCTGTCTCGGAAGCCTTTTCCTGGAGCTTCTTCTTGAGATCCTTCTTGTACTCGGCGAGCGTCTCGAATTCGCTTACGTCGCTTGCGAGCTCGTCATCGATCTCAGGGAGGATCTCCTTCTTGATCTCATGTACCTTGCACTTGAATACTGCAGGCTTGCCGGCGAGCTCCTCAGCATGGTAGTCACCAGGGAATACGACCTCTACGTCGCACTCATCGCCCGGCTTCTTGCCCTCGAGCTGCTCTTCAAATCCAGGGATGAACTGTCCGGAACCGAGCACGAGCTCGTAGTTCTCAGCAGTACCGCCGCTGAATGCTTCTCCGTCAACAAATCCCTCGAAGTCAAATACGAGAGTGTCGCCCTTCTCGGATGCTCTGTCCTCGACGTTCTCCATCCTGGCCTGGCTCTTCTGTACCTTTTCGAGTTCTTCCTTTACTTCCTTCTCTCCGATCTTGGTCTCTACCTTCTCGATCTCGAGTCCCTTGTAATTCTTTACCTCGATCTCAGGGAATACCTGAACGCTTCCGCTGAGCACTACAGGCTCGTCCTTTTTGATCTCAGGGCTTTCAAATGAAGGCTGCGAGATGACTTCGAGGTCCATCTCCTTTATAGCTTCGTAGTAGCCGTCTCCCAGCAGTGCGTTGAGAGCCTCGTCCCAGAATATGTCATGGCCATAGTAGTTCTCGATGATCTTTCTAGGCGCCTTGCCCTTGCGGAATCCATCGATCGAGAACTTCGATCTGTTTTCGAGATATGCCTTGTTGAGAGCGTCGCTCCATTCTTCCGGCGTAAATTCGATATTGAACTTTACGACTCCGTTTTCCTTTGATACTTGTGTTGCCTTCATGTGAAACTTTCCTCCGTTTGATTTATCTTCTTATTTATTATTTACCTTAATTATTTAGCGTCTTTTTCGAATGCTCTCTGGAGCTTTGACCTGTCCTCTGTATTAAGGCCGTACTTGCTGCGGATCATTTCAGCAAGCGCCACGAAGTCATCTTCGTCGCCGTAATACCACTCCACCTCAAGCTCGCATATAGGGATGTTGTATCCGTCGATATGATGGATGACCCCTTCGTCCACTGAGATGCAGCTGATGGACTTGCCGGTGTCTACCTTGAACTGCCTGCGCTGGTAGTCCATGCTGATGGTAGGCATGAGCGGTTTGTCCCCGGCAGCCTCGTGGAGCACGTCATATGCATCACTCGAAATGAAGATCTCTATGTCAGGATTCTCAGCGAACCTCTCGTCATTGACGACCAGATTGAATTCCTCTCTCTGATGGAATCCTTCCTTAACATTGACATCCCACTTGATGGTAGCAGTGCAGCGGTCGTCCTCCTGACGTATCCTGTATGCTATGCCCTTCCTGCGGAAGTCGAAGTCGGCAGTGTCGAAGTATGCGGCATGCATGTCGATCTCCTCCACGGCCTCGATGCCTATCCTGTTGATCTCGGCGTTCTTTACTATCTCGTTGAAGACTGCCGGATCACTCAGAGCAAATTTGAATTCTTTTTCCATAATAACTCCCTCTTTGCCGTGCAATATGGTGCCGCGTAACGCAGCATGTGCACAAGCCCATTGATTGTACAAGAAAAGTTACTATTCTTCAAGTTTTAGAAGATGTATTTTAAAATCCGTATCGGCAAACAGCATGTCGGTCATGGCAATAAAGTTGTCAGACATGTCGCTTGCGTAGTATCTGTCGGTGAATTCTGAGCCCGCGGCCAGCATGTCCCGCTCGGTCAGGATCTCCTTCGCTTCCCTGACCACCTCCGCAGAAGAGCTGTAAAGCCTCAGATCAGGATAGAGCTTCCTGATGTGTCCCGCCACCAGCGGATAATGCGTGCACCCTAGTATGAGCCTGTCGAAATCGTTCTCCCTGACAAAGTCATCCATGTAGTGCTTCACCGTGAGTTCCATTATGTCCGTGTCGGTGAGGCCCTCCTCCACCAGAGGCACTATTGCCGGGCAGGCCGCGCTGTATACTTTTATGTCAGGATCCTTCGCCCTGAGTTCCTTGCCGTACACGTCCGACCCTATCGTCGCCTTAGTCGCTATGACGCCCACCTTATCGGCTCCGTCAGCAACCACCTTCCTCACAGTAGGCCTGATCACGCCGAGTATTGGAACGGCCGGATAGCGCTCTCTCAGTGAATCGAGCGCGAGCGCCGTGACTGTATTACATGCTATGATGACCATCTTGGTGTTGCGCGCGATCAGATAGTCGACTATCTGGGTCGCGAACTTCACGATGGTCTCAGGCGACTTGGATCCGTACGGAGTCCTTGCCGTGTCGCCGAAGTATATCACTTTTTCTTCCGGAAGCTGTCTGTGCAGCTCCTGCACCGATGTAAGACCGCCGAGTCCCGAATCAAATATTCCTATCGGCCTGTTGTCCATCCGCTTCCTCCTAGCTGTATTTCTCTATGATTCCTTCTATCTCGCGGCGCATCTTGTTGAGCTCCTTGTTGGCATGGCCCTCGCTGTGCTCGATGAGATCGATGAGCTGATATCCGCTCTTGACGAGGTCTCTGTAAGCCGGAGATACATTCGATCCCGCTCTGTGATCCTCATTGAAGGATGAACCGCCCTCCTGAGCCTGCTTCCTGATGACAGGTACAACGACTGCCTTTTGTACGAGTTCATCCTTTGCCAGATCCCATACTTCCCCGCTGTACGGTGCCGTAGAGTTTTTGCCTGTTGCGAGAGCCGCCTCTTTGGCGAAGCTCTCGGTGACCTCGTCTTCGCCGTGATTGATGAATATCCTGGTCCCTACTCCCGTCTTTACTACCCACTCGAGCAGATGCTCTTTATCAGCATGGCTGCTGAAGGAGTCTATCCTCTGTATCCGCGCCCTGACCTGTATCTCCTCGCCGAATAGCTTTAAGACATCGACTCCGTCCAGGAGCTTGCCGCCGACTGTGCCCGGGCTCTGATAGCCCGCAAAGAGTATGGTGCACTCAGGTCTCCACAGATTGTGCTTGAGGTGATGCCTTATCCTGCCCGCCTCGCACATGCCGGATGCCGAGATGATGATCTTAGGCGTCGGGTCGTCGTTGATCGCCCTGGACTCATCGCTCGATACCGACACCCTGAGGTCCGGGAACGTTACAGGGTTGATGCCCTTTTCGAGAAGTTCGAGAGCTTCCTCATCATAATACTCGCGCAGTTCTTTACTATATACATGGGTAGCTTCCACCGCAAGCGGGCTGTCCACAACTACAGGGAAGTTAGCATGATTCTTTATTAGGTTATGTTCCTTTATGATCCTGATGTAATACAGGAGCTCCTGGGTCCTGCCTACGGCGAATGCAGGTACGACCAGATTGCCGCCCGCGTCCAGTGTTGACTGGATTATTCCCGCGAGGGCCTCCACGTAGTCAGGTTTAGGCGGATGCAGGCGGTCTCCGTAGGTGGACTCGCATACTATATAGTCCGCGTGCGGAGGATCCTGCGGTGAACGTATCAGAGGTTTGTCAAGATTTCCAAGGTCGCCTGAGAAGAGAAGCGTCTTCTCAACACCGTCCTCCTTCAGCCGGAAGAGCACACTGCCCGAGCCCATCAGATGGCCCGCATCGGTATAGCTGATGCTGACCCCGTCGAATATCTCGACCTCGGTGCCGTATCCGGTAGTCCTGAACAGCGACATGGTCTTGACCACATCGTCCATCGTGTAAAGAGGCTCATAGTCTTTGTCACCGGCTCTCTTGCCCTTGCGGTTCCTCCACTGAGCTTCGAATTCCTGTATGTGAGCGGAGTCCTTGAGCATTATGTCACAGAGGTTCCTCGTAGCCTCTGTCGCATATATCGGCCCGGAGTATCCGTTCGCGACCAGGAAAGGTATCTTGCCCGTATGATCGATGTGAGCGTGTGTCACAACTATTGCTTCGATGTCCGCAGGTACCACCGGGATCTCGATGTTTTCAAATAAATCCCTCCCCTGCTCCATGCCGCAGTCAACGATTATGTGCTTTCCGTTGACTTCAAGCAGCGTGCACGAACCTGTTACCTCGTGAGTAGCTCCTATAAACGTGACTTTCATAGATTCTCGCCTCCGTTTGTCTTCATTAATATATACCTCGATCGTGTAAATTGCGCTTCGATCATGTAATCAACGCCACAATTGTGCAAACAACGCCTCGATCGTGCAAACAACGCCACAATCGTGCAAACAACGCCTCGATCGTGCAAATTACATAAAAATGCAACTTAATTATACCACGCAGCTACGTGAATCGAGTCGTTTTCACAGCAAAATCACATTTGCAGCATCCAGCATCCGGTCAGGACCGATCCTGATCCGATACCGGGCCGGGACCATCTCGGACAGAACCGCGTTATCCGACTCTTGGTCCGAGACATTTCATTCAGCGTCGAGACAGACCTCTCGGACGCAATCGCGTCATCTGGCTCTTGGTCCGAGATACTACATTATGTTTCGAGCCAGACCTCTCGGACGAAGCCGCATCATAAGCCGTTTGGTCCGAGACATTTCATTCAGCGTCGAGCCAGACCTCTCGGACGAAACCATGAAATGAGCCACTTCGTCCGAGACATTACTCTCAGTTTCGATCCAGACGTCTCGGACGAAACCATGAAATGAGCCACTTCGTCCGAGACATTTCTTTCAGTTTCGATCCAGACTTCTCGGACGAAACCACGAAATGAGCCACTTCGTCCGAGACATTTC
>JAZUNV010000050.1:0-3547 GCA_045604305.1 Anaerovoracaceae bacterium
CGTACCTGCAGTTGAGAAGGGACTTCTCGAGTGCATGGACAAAGGCCCTCTCGCAGGATGCAAGGTGCAGAACATCAAGGCAGTGCTCTATGACGGTTCGTACCACGAAGTAGACTCCAACGAAGTATCCTTTAAGATCGCAGCCTCGCTCGCATTCAAGAAGGGTATCGTAGAGGCCAAGCCGTGCCTGCTCGAGCCTATCATGAAGCTCGACATCACGGTACCTGAGGCATATGTAGGCTCCGTAATGGGCGACCTGCCTAACAGACGCGGCGTCGTACTCGGCATGGATCCTATCCACGGCGGACAGGTCCTCCACGCGGAGGCTCCGCAGTCCGAGCTCTTCGACTACGCTATCGCGCTCAGATCGATGACTCAGGCAAGAGGTTCCTTCACATTGGAGTTCGCAAGATATGCAGAGCTGCCAAGCAACCTGGCCGACAAGGTCATTGCTGCCTACAAGGCTTCTCAGGAGGAGAAGTAAGCGCTGCGGCGATGCGGTAACTATACAATTGTTAAGCTCCCGGCTCCGGCCGGGAGTTTTTGTCGACCGGAAATACATTTGATTGTATAATCAACGTAGTTGATCACACTTTGATTCTCGATCATGAGGAGGAGGTAAATCAAGTTATGAAAAAGAGATTGGCGGTATTGATCGGACTGATCATGGTGATGAGCTTTTCGTTCGCAGCCTGCGGGGGCAAAAGCGACGTTGACCTTTCGGACAGCAAGTACGTAGGAACATGGGAGGCGGGAACGATAACCGCGGGTGATGTGAGCAACGATCTCGGTGGAGGCGTGTATAACCTTACCCTCAACGGCGACGGAACCGGTAGCTTTTACTCAAAATCCCCGGAAGGAGAGGAAGAGACGGATGATATTACATGGGTCCTTACTGATGATGGCTTCAAGACCAAAGGCGGTACGGAGCTGACATTCACCGATGACGGCGATGGCATCAAGACGAGCATATTCGGTGCAGAATTGCACTTCACCAGAGCCGGCGAGGCAGGCCCGGACGACGGTGCACCGGATATCGGAACTCAGTATGGTTACATGGGACAGGATCCTGTTGAGTGCGCTGTATGGAAGTATCTATGCGAGGACATCGCTGTGATGTATGACAGACCTGACGGCGCGATCACAGTACCTGTAGTCCAGATCATCAAGACTGACGCAGACGACGATGACGGAGAAGTGGAAGTATACGGTGACTTCTGGGTATACAACTATGTACCTGAAGGCGACACTCTCAAGTTTGTATCCGGCGGCGCTCATCCGGGCAAGATGGAAGTCGTAAAGGACGGAGATGAGTATAAGGTAACTTCGATGGAAGTAGTCGCTGACGGCGGCAGCTTCGAGTCCAGCGCCAGGGATATCTTCGAAGAAGACTATGATAAGTTCATGAAGATCAGCTCCGACAGCGATGCACGCGAGGCGCTGAGGCTCAAGGGTCTTGCAGATTACGTAAAGACCAACGGACTTGCTGTATCCAAGGTACAGGATTACGATGCTGATCCGGTAGACCTGGATCTGTAATAGGATCAAAGCGGCGGATATCCGCAACATAATAAGGCAAATCAAAACCGGTCAGTATCAGTAATTGAACTGACCGGTTTGATATTGCTGCTAGTTTTGTTTTTCGGCGAGCTCGATGAGCCTCTTGGCGCATTCGTTGTCGGTAATGAGGATGTTGATGTAGCCTCCGCGGATCGCGCCGGTCACAGCCTCCGCCTTGCGCGCGCCTCCGGCTATGCCGATCTTGCTCGGGATCTTACGGATGTCCTCGAGCCGCATCGCAGCGACGCGGTCGTTGAAGAAGCTGAACCTATCCGTTCCGCCGTCCTTATCATAGAACTGCAGGCAAAGGTCTCCGACTGCTCCGTGTTCTGACAGCGATCTGAGCTCTCTTCCGGATATGTATCCGGCCTTGTCGAGAGTATGATCCACTCTGTCCGGCACGCCGATACCTACGACTATCACGTTGAGTTTCTTGAAATCGTCCAGGATGTAGTTGACTGCCTTCTCCTCCATGAAGTATTCCAGGACCTTCTTGTCTGAGAATACCGCCGGTGAAAGGAACTGCGAATAGGTGCCCCCGAATTTATCGGCGAACTTCCTCGCGAGCTCATTACCCTGGATGTCCGTGTCATCTATTGTGATCTTGCTGATGCCTCCCTCGAGCGCGACAAAGAGCAGGTCGTTGTACTTCTCATAGACCTTGTTGGTGCTCACGACATTGTTGAGCGTCTTGCCCATGGCAACGCCGATCCTGTCACCCTCCTTGAAGAAGCTGTGCAGATAATCTGCCGATTTGCCGAACATGTACGAAGCGGCTTCCTGCCTCGTGTCAAGCACGCTGTTCTCGACTATGACTACATCCCTGAGACCGTATACCTTCTCGAGGGTCTTCTCCATCTCGCCGTAGTCATAGAAGCGCGGATTGTGAAGCTCTATGGTGACTATCCCCATCTCCCTGCCCTTGCGCAGTATACGCAGGACCGAAGACCTGGAGATGCCGAGGTAATCTCCGACTTCCTTTTGATTCATATCATCCTGATAGTACAGGCAGCATACCTTATATATCAGGCGCTCGTCGTCTACTATCTTTTTCATATCAGAAGATCTGGATGGATCCGCCGTTTGCAACGTCTGCCATCGTTACGATCTCGCCGTCCAGCATGATGCATCCCGGACGGTACGGAGTCGAATCAGGGCTGAACGCAAGAGTGCAGTGACCGAGCTCTCTGAGAGTGTGGAGAGCCTCATCGCCTACAGCAGTGATCTTGTAGGTCTTGCCGCCGAGCTTGAGAGTGTCTCCCGGAGCCGGATCTTCCCTGAGTTCGCCTACGGTATGCAGGATAGCCATTTCTGCCAGTTCAGGCGGTGCGTTGTCGTTGAAAAGGATAACGAACTGCATCTCCATGTCGGGATTGAGGAATTCCATCGCCATGTCGCCGAGGCCTGTAATGGTAACGTCGTATTTCATGCTGTACCTCCGTTTCTATTGTATGATGATTGCCTCTCGGCAATTACTGTTTACGCTGTAATTATAAAATAGCATCGCCTGCTATTCAAGCTAAATGTTCAGACCATTTGTTTAAATGAACGACGGCGACTGACCCGCGCGGACCGTGCGAGCCGCCGGCACTAAATGCTTTCAACGATCATGACGGCGTTGCCGTAATGATGAAAGCATTGATCTTCGGAGGCAAGCTCCTTCGATAGATGCGATTGACGAGTCGAAGACGAAGTCAGAGCTTAGTACCGTTGCGAGCGAGGAATGAGCGCAAGCGAGTCCGCAAGGGTCAGTCGCCGTCGTCTCCTTTATAATGATTTCGTGGACTTCCAGTAAATTCTAGGACTCAAATGCCGGGCAGAGTCCAAAAGAGGCGCTGAGTGTTGAAATTTCACAATGTCATTAACTTAAGCGTAGTGAGAAATAATAATACATAATTGGTGTAAAATACAGATAAATATGCTATACTTGTAGTGAGAAAAGAGGCTAGCATGTTTATCAAAATACTTACAAAAACATATAATGGTG
>JAZUNV010000051.1:0-4446 GCA_045604305.1 Anaerovoracaceae bacterium
GACGGCGAGAAGGCTGTTAACGCTTACAACAAGCTGATGGATGACGGCATGAAGGTATTCATCGGATCCACAACTTCCGGTTCCTGCGTAGCAGCAGCCGAGAAGGCATTCGAGGACAGAGTGTTCGAGCTCACACCATCCGCTTCACAGGTAGCAGTTACTGAAGGCAAGGACAATGTATTCCAGCTTTGCTTCAACGACCCTAACCAGGGTGTTGCCGCAGCTGACTACATCTCCTCCAAGATGCCGGATGCAAAGGTCGGCGTCATCTACAACAACGCAAGTGACTACTCTGCCGGTATCTATGACAAGTTCAAATCAGAGATGGAAGCTAAGGGTAAGACGATC
The DNA here is from genome assembly GCA_045604305.1 of Anaerovoracaceae bacterium. GTDB lineage: Bacteria > Bacillota > Clostridia > Peptostreptococcales > Anaerovoracaceae > Crickella. The sequence continues at coordinate 349 of JAZUNV010000051.1, forward strand.
GTAGCTGCAGCAGCATTCTCCGATGATGCTAATACTGACTTCCAGGCACAGCTCAACGAGATGAAGAACGCAGGCGCAGATATGCTCTTCCTGCCTATCTATTACACACCTGCTTCGAACATCCTGATCCAGGCAGACAAGATGGGATATGCTCCAACTTACTTCGGAGTTGACGGTATGGACGGAATCCTGACTCTCGAGGGATTCGATACATCCCTGGCAGAGGGCGTAATGCTCCTGACACCGTTCGTAGCTTCCGCAGACGACGAGGCTACAAAGAACTTCGTAGCAGCTTACAAGGACGCTTACGGCGAGGAGCCAAACCAGTTCGCAGCTGACGCATATGACTGTGTATATGCAGTATACAATGCTGTTAACGAGGCAGGACTCGACGCATCCGCTTCCGCAGAGGATCTCTGCGAGGCACTGATCGGCGTATTCACAGGCGACTACACATTCAGCGGACTCACCGGTGAAGGAATGAAGTGGAACGCAGAAGGTCAGGTTTCGAAGACTCCTAAGGCTATGGTTATCCAGAACGGAGTATATGTACCTGCTGAGTAATACACTGACTGACTTAAGTGTATAGTTGTTGGCCGAGGGGTGCTGCATCGGATGTGCGGCACCCCAAAGCCGCGTTTAAACGCTTTACTATCGACAGAGAAAGAAGAAATCATGAATTTTTTGACTAATCTGATCTCAGGCCTGAGCCTGGGAAGCGTATATGCGATCATAGCGCTGGGATATACGATGGTATACGGCATATCCAAGATGCTGAACTTCGCTCATGGTGACGTCATCATGATCGGAGCCTATATGTCGTTTGTCATGACACAGTATATCGGCATGAACGGATGGCTGGCGCTTCTGGTGGCTATAGTGGTGTGCACGCTGCTCGGTATCACTATCGAGAGACTGGCGTACAGGCCTCTGAGAGGAACCGGATCGCTCGCCGTGCTGATCACTGCTATCGGCGTGTCGTACTTCCTCCAGAATATGGCCCTCCTGATCTGGGGAGCCAATCCTAAGATGTTCACCAGCCTTTTCAAGGGCTTCAGTTCCATCCATGCCGCAGGCGGCAGACTCACCATCACACCTGAATCCCTGTTCACTATCATCGCCAATATCGTAATAATGATCGGCCTGACTCTCTTCGTCAGCAAGACCAAGGCAGGCAAGGCCATGCGTGCCGTATCAGAGGATAACGGTGCGGCTCAGCTGATGGGCATCAACGTGAACCAGTCGATCTCGCTCACATTCGCGATCGGCTCGGGACTCGCGGCGGTAGCCGGAGTGCTGATGTGCTCCGCTTATCCGGTACTCATGCCGACTACAGGCGCGATGCCGGGTATCAAGGCTTTCACCGCGGCGGTATTCGGAGGCATCGGATCCATTCCGGGCGCCATGATCGGCGGACTTATCCTCGGCATCATCGAGATATTCTCGAGAGCATACATCTCCACAGAGCTCTCGGATGCCATCGTGTTCGCCTGCCTGATCATCGTGCTTCTCGTCAAACCGACCGGCTTACTCGGTAAGAAAGTAAGCGAGAAAGTGTAGGTGGGACATGGCAGACAGAATACTTAAACTGAAATCGATCGGTTCCAGAGGACTCAAGGGAGTCGTCAGAGGAAACGACTACAGGAAGGAAGCCCTGATCTCATACGGCATCCTCATCATCGGTTATATCGTGCTTCAGATAGGAGCAGCTGCAGGTCTCATCGGCCATAACCTCCAGGGACAGTTCGTGCCGATCTGCGTATACATCTCGCTGGCGGTATCTCTGAACCTCGTGGTAGGCATCTCCGGAGAGCTCTCTCTGGGACATGCGGGCTTCATGGCTGTAGGAGCGTTCAGCGGCATACTGATGTCGCGCATACTCCTGCTCCACATGAGCTTTGAGCCTGTGATCCTACTGGTCTCGATGATATTCGGCGCCTTCATGGCAGCTATAGCGGGCTTCATAATCGGCGTTCCTATCCTTGGACTTCGCGGAGACTATCTGGCTATCGTAACGCTGGCCTTCGGTGAGATCATCAGGAACTTCATGAACGTGCTCTACTTCGGACTGGACAGCAACGGCCACCTGAAATTCGCGTTCAACCATTTCATCGACGGCATCGAAAACGACCAGAGAGTCATCACCGGAGCTATCGGAGCGACGGGAACCAAGACCATGGCGAGCTTCACATGGGGACTCCTGCTGTGCCTCTTCACGGTATTCATCGTACTCAATCTGAAGAATTCCAAGCAGGGCAGAGCAATCATGTCGATCAGGGACAACCGTATCGCGGGCGAATCCATCGGACTCGACGTAAGGAAGTACAAGCTCATGGCCTTCGTCGTGAGTGCGGCTCTCGCCGGCATGGCAGGCTGCCTCTTCGGACTCAACTACAGTACGCTGGTACCTCTGAAGTTCAACTTCAACACCTCCGTACTCATCCTGGTATTCGTCGTACTCGGCGGAGTAGGCAATATCTGGGGCGGCATCATCGCGGCTGCACTTCTGACCATACTGCCTGAGGCCTTCAGACAGTTCGCGGACTACAGGATGCTGACTTACGCGGTAGTGCTCATCGTGGTAATGATCTGCACTTATAACCCGACCATCAAGGCCAGGGTCAGCTCCACCTGGGAGAAGATCAACCCTCTGAAGCGGCGTAAGAAGGAAGAGAAGGGCCGCAGGAAGAGATCCGGAAAGGAGGTGGCGTAGATGGCTCCTAAGAAAGACAAATATGAAGAGCTTCGCGATGTCGACATCTCTGACTCCGGTCACGCATATGAGAACAGACAGGAGATCTACTATAACGACAACGTAGGCGGCAGAGCCGTGTTCGTCGACTCCAAGGAGCAGTACGATCCGGATGAACCTTACAACGATCAGGTCTACATCCCTGAGAAGGACAAGGGCAAATCGCCTATACTCGAGGTAAAGGGCCTCGGCATCGACTTCGGCGGACTGACCGCGGTAGACAACTTCAACCTGACTCTCGGCAGGACCGAGATCGGCGGACTTATCGGCCCTAACGGCGCCGGCAAGACCACCATATTCAACATGCTCACCAAGGTATACGAGCCTACGAGAGGGGAGATCTTCTTTGACGGCAAGAGCACCAAGGGCATGAACACGGTAGATATCAACAAGGCCGGCATGGCCAGGACATTCCAGAACATCAGGCTCTTTGACAAGCTGACCGTAGAGGAGAACATCAAAGTCGCTCTCCATCACACGACAGACTACGGCCTGATCGACGGTATGCTCCATACGCCGAAGTACCGTCACGAGGAATTCCGCATCCGCAAGGAAGCCATGAAGTACCTCAAGATATTCGGCATGACCAAGACTGCCGACTACAGAGCGGGATCGCTGCCTTACGGCGCGCAGAGAAGACTCGAGATCATGAGGGCGCTGGCTACCAAGCCTAAACTGCTACTGCTCGATGAGCCTGCGGCAGGCATGAACCCGTCTGAGACTTCCGAGCTGATGGATACCATCAGAGAGATCCGCGACAGATTCCAGATCGCGATCTTCCTGATCGAGCACGACATGAACCTGGTAATGAACATCTGCGAAGGCATCGTAGTGCTCAACTACGGCCGTGTCATCGCCAAGGGCGGCGCGGCGGATATCCAGAGCAACCCTAAGGTCATCGAGGCCTACCTCGGCAAGAGCAGGGGCAAGATGCAGGAGGAAGAGGAGAAGGAAAAGGAAGATATCGAAGCCGCTCTCAAGAAGGGCAAGCTGGCATCCGATTTCTCCGGAAAGCCGGATGCAGGATCATCAGGGAAGGAGGTCGAGTAATGGGTACTGTACTTACAGTAAAGAACATCAACGTCTATTACGGCGCCATCCATGCTATCAAAGGGATCTCCTTCGACGTCAACAGAGGAGAGATAGTGACCCTGATAGGAGCCAACGGAGCCGGCAAGTCGACTACGCTGCACACTGTCTCCGGACTCCTGAGGAGCAAGACCGGCGACATCGAGTTCCTTGAGGAATCGATCGCGCATACGCCTGCCCACAAGATAGTGGCAAAGGGCATCTCCCACGTACCGGAAGGCCGCAGGATATTCCAGGGCATGACGGTAGAGGAGAAC
>JAZUNV010000052.1:0-12766 GCA_045604305.1 Anaerovoracaceae bacterium
GATCCTGATACATCCACGACGTGGATCAGCACCTTTGTCCTCTCGATATGCTTAAGGAACTTGAAGCCGAGTCCTGCGCCCTGCGAAGCGCCCTCTATGATGCCGGCGATATCTGCCATGACGAAGCTGGTATCGTGGAGATACACGACTCCAAGATTAGGATCTATCGTCGTGAAGTGATAGCCCGCGATCTTTGGCTTTGAATTGGTGCATACGGACAAGAGAGTCGACTTGCCCACATTCGGGAAGCCGAGCAGACCGACATCGGCGATCAGCTTGAGCTCGAGTATCACATCGCGCTCCTTGCCCGGCGTACCGGCTTCAGCGAAATTAGGAGCCTGACGGATGCTGCTCTTGTAATGGACATTTCCCTTGCCGCCTCTGCCGCCTTTGGCAGCGACGACGCTGTCTCCGTCCTTTGTGAGGTCCTTCATCAGGTGTCCGGTCTCCTTGTCGATTATCATGGTACCAACCGGCACCTTGATGTACAGGTCCTCGCCCTTCTTGCCGTAGCGGTTTCTCTTCATGCCAGGCTGACCGTTCTCCGCCTGGTATTTGCTCTTGTATTTGAGATCCATCAAGGTCCTGAGATTCCTGTCCGCAACGAAAATAACGCTGCCGCCGTTTCCGCCGTCACCGCCGTCCGGGCCGCCGTCAGGTACGTAAGGGTCTCTCCTGAAGGTTACGGCACCGTTGCCGCCCTTGCCTGATATTATCTTGATCTCTGCTCTGTCAACAAACATATCTGATTCCTTAATGTGCAATTGAAGTCAATAAAAAGCCCCTACATCGTAGGGGCCACGCAATTAAGCTTCCTTTGTGTAAACGCTGATCTGCTTTCTCTTCTTGTCGTATCTCTCGAACTTGACTGTTCCGTCGATCTTTGCGAACAGAGTGTCGTCTCCGCCGATACCAACATTGTTACCAGGGTGGAACTTGGTTCCTCTCTGTCTCATGAGAATGCTTCCTGCACTTACGTATTCACCGGCGCCTACCTTGAGTCCAAGACGTTTCGCCTCGGAGTCTCTGCCGTTCTTGGAACTTCCTACTCCTTTTTTACTTGACATCCTGCTTCCTCCTGTCTACTACTTAGCCTCGATAGCAGCGATGATGTCAGCCTTGGTAGCCTTTGAGCTTACCTCGACGCCCATCTCCTTAGCTACTGCCAGAAGCTCGTCTTTCTTCATCGAAGCGCTGACCTTTGGTGCAGCTGCTTTCTCTTCCTTCTTTGCAGGCTTCTCAGCCTTCTCTGCCTTGGCAGGCTTCTCAGCCTTAGGTGCAGATGCCTTTGTCGACTTAGCGCCCTTGCCGCTGATGTCAGTGATCTTTACCAGTGTGAACGGCTGTCTGTGTCCGTTCTTACGTCTGTAGTCCTTCTTAGCCTTGTACTTATAGATGACTACCTTGTCGTTCTTGCCCTGCTCGAGGACCTCAGCTGTAACGGCATAGCCCTCTACGAGCGGTGTGCCTACGACAAGCTTGTCTCCGCCTACAGCTACGACTTCGTCGAATACGACCTTGTCGCCTACTTTAGCATCGAGCTTCTCTACTTTGAACTCGTCGCCCTGCTGTACTCTGTACTGCTTGCCACCTGTTTTGATGATAGCATACATAATTATAATTCCTCCTTAAACCAGACTCGCCGGAACTCAGGTGCTGTGCTTTAATACCTCTTCCGTGCGGTTAACCGCGTAAAATAATACGTCTTTGTAATGCTAAAGTCAAGGAGAAATTTCAAATTATTATAAATAGTTGTATTGTACAGCCGACCGCCTCGTTTCGACGGGCTCCCTCGCCGGGAATGCCATCTCGTTTGGCCTTGCCTCTTGGGGAACGGGTTCCTCCACAGTCTCACTTCGGTGGTTCGGCTGGTCAGCTTCTATTCGATTACGACTCCGTCCTCGTCTACTTTTATATCATTGTCAGAACTGTTCCCGGCTGGTTTGAGCTGATCCATGAGCTTGCCGCGTATCTCTTCGAGGACTGCCGGATGGGTTTCAAGGTAATCCTTGACGTTCTCCCTGCCCTGGCCGATCCTTTCATTATTATAGCTGTACCACGAGCCGGACTTCTCGATGATTCCCAGATCCGAAGCCATGTCGAGTATGTCTCCCGAAAGTGAGATGCCCGTGCCGTACATGATGTCGAACTCGGCCTTCTTGAACGGAGGGGCTACCTTGTTCTTTACTATCTTGACTCTTGTCCTGTTGCCGAAGACTTCCTCGCCCTTTTTGATGGTATCGATCTTCCTGACATCCATCCTCATGGAAGCGTAGAACTTGAGAGCCCTGCCGCCTGTAGTGGTCTCAGGATTGCCGAACATGATGCCGATCTTCTCTCTGAGCTGGTTGATGAAGATGACGCAGGTGCTTGATCTGTTGATGGCACCGGCGATCTTACGGAGAGCCTGAGACATGAGTCTGGCCTGAAGACCCACATGTGAATCTCCCATCTCACCCTGGATCTCAGCCTTAGGCACCAGCGCGGCTACCGAGTCGATGACTATGATATCCACCGCACCGCTCCTTGTGAGCATCTCGCAGATCTCAAGCGCCTGCTCGCCTGTATCCGGCTGCGATACCAGGAGTTCATCAACATTGACGCCGAGATTGCGCGCATATATAGGATCGAGAGCGTGCTCTGCGTCGATGAATGCTGCCTGGCCTCCGGCCTTCTGGCACTCCGCTATGGCGTGAAGTGTAAGAGTCGTCTTACCGGATGACTCAGGGCCGTAGATCTCGATGATCCTGCCCTTTGGATAGCCGCCTACGCCCGTTGCGAAGTCAAGGCTGACTGAACCGGTCGATATAACTTCTATATTGCTGACCGGGCCCGACTCTCCGAGCTTCATGATGGCTCCCTTGCCGTACTGCTTCTGTATCTGATCAAGTGCCTGCTGCAGCGCCTTTTCCTTTGCGGCTGCTTCAGGATTTGTGGTATTTGTGCTTGCCATATTGCCTCCCTGTTTTATGAATAGAACGCGTGTTCGTACATATACTAACGCTCTTGCCGTCTTATGTCAATATTATAATCAGAACAAATTTTCTTGTCGAACGATAAAAGCCCTAAATCCTGCAATAAATTCCCTAATTTAAGGTACCGGAGCTGTAACGATAAAACATTATCGCTCAGATCGTCCGCCTGATCAGACCTGTTTGATCAGCAGATATGCTGTTCTTAGCATCCTGAGCAGATAGTAATGCCGGTTCCAGTTGCGGTCCGGCCTGTGAGTATGTATCGCGTGGTGGCCCAGCTCATCGCCCATCGCATATCCGATATAAGCCTCCCCTGCTTCATGTCCGGGATCCGCTTCAGGACCCGCAAAACCGGTGATGGCGATGGCGATGTCAGCTCCGGACCGCTCTTTGGTCCCTGCCGCCATGGCTTCAGCGACCTGGGGACTTACCACGCCATATCGCTCGATGGTCTCCGCAGGGACGTTTATTTCCCTGATCTTGCTTTCATCTGAATAAGTAACGTATGCAGACGAGAGCACTTCCGAAGCACCCGCAACGTCAGTGATCGCTGCCGGAAACAGACCCGCAGTGCAGGATTCAGCTGAAGCTATGCTGAGACCTTTCTCCCTGAGAAGCCTTACGACGACTTCATTGAGGTCCTCATCGTCACAGCTGTAAATGTACTCTCCCGCGAGTTCATCTATCCTTGCTATCATGTCGTTGACTGCACGCTCGGCTTCCTCCATGCTGTCCCTCTGAGAAGCGACTCTGAGGGTGCATTCGCCCTCCTTGGCGTAAGTAGCGATAGTAGGATCCGTCTGACCGTCGATCAGCGGCATCAGAAGCGTTTCGAGATCAGATTCGCCTATGCCGATGGTCCTCACTACGCGGTAATACATCTTCTTGTCCATGAACTGTTCGAGATACTCTCTTACTCCATGGTCAAACAGCCACTTCATCTCGCGTGGCGGTCCCGGAAAGCAGATAGCAGTCTTACCGTCCATTGAAAGTGCGAAGCCCGGCGCCGTGCCCGATGCATTGTAGAGCGGAGTGCAGCCAACGGGAAGATCAGCCTGCTTGAGATTGTTGTCCGTCATCTTCCTCCCGCGCTTTGCGAAGAACTCGTTGAGCTCGTCTATAACCCTTTCGTCCCTGTACATGTCCGCTCCCATGTACTCTGCGACTATCTCCTTTGTAAGATCATCCTGGGTAGGCCCGAGACCTCCCGTGAGAAGCACGAGATCAGTGTCCCTGAAGGCTTCTTCAAGCTTATCTCTGAGTCTTCCCGGATTGTCCCCCACCACAAAGTGATACATGACATCAAATCCCATGTGATTGAGCTTGTCCGACAGATATGATGCATTGGTATTGACGGTCTGGCCGAATAGCAGCTCCGTGCCGACCGCAATTATAGAAGTCTTCATAATATAAAGGCCCTTCCTGACGATCTACATGCTGAAAACGTCTTTATTCTTGTAAACGTACTCGCATCCTGAGTAAACGGTCATTACGAGCGCAGCCCAGAAGAGAACGTTGGCGATCATCATTACTGTAGTCTGCCCGTTGCCGAGAGCCAGGGCCAGAAGGAATGCGATGACCGAGAACATCTGGAGCACTGTCTTGATCTTGCCTGACATGCCCGCAGCGAGAACTCTGCCCTCGGAAGCCGCTACTGTCCTCATGCCTGCGATAACGAATTCGCGCGCGAGTATGAGTATGAGCATCCATGCCCTGATCAGTCCGGACTCGATGAAGAGGCAGAGAGCCGAATATACGAGTATCTTGTCAGCCAGCGGATCCATGATCTTGCCGAAGTTGGTGACCAGGTTCCTCTCGCGCGCGATCTTGCCGTCAAAGTAGTCAGTGATCGAAGCCGCGCAGAAGAGCACGAGCGCGATCCAGTACTGTCCGAGCAGATATGCTGCGATGAAGAAAGGTACCGCTATCATTCTGATGAGTGTTAGTTTGTTAGGGAGATTCATATCTGGTTCCTCCTATAAAATATTCTTGTATTATGCGGTTTAATTATACTTCCTCGCCTTCCAGGTCGTATTCGAAGGCTTCCGTTATCCTTACATTTACTATTTCGCCCGGTATGTGAGGCTGATCAGATGAGAACGTCACGGCGCAGTCGATCTCCGGTGCATCGTATCTGGTGCGTCCGGCATAAAGACCGGTATCGAGCACCTCGTCGATTATCACCTCGAATTCCTTTCCGATGGTCTTCGCATTGAGCCGCTCGCTGACGGCCAGTTGGTGCTCCATCACGGCATCTCTCCTGGCAGCGCCTGTCTCCTCGTCGACCTTGCCGTCCATGTGGAACGACGGAGTGCCTTCCTCGTCGGAGAATGCAAAGGCTCCGAGCCTGTCTATATCGTAATTGTCGATGAAATCGAGAAGCTGATCGATGTCCTCCTCCGTCTCTCCCGGTGATCCGACGAGAAGCGTCGTGCGTATGTGAACATCCGGTATCCTCTCTCTTAGTCTGGTAATAACAGATTTGATCGATTCCCCTGTGGATTGTCTTCTCATCAGGCGCAGCACGTTGTCCGATATATGCTGTATCGGCATGTCGATGTATTTGCAGATCTTAGGCTCGGATGCGATTACATCCATAAGCTCGTCAGTAATACCGTTATCGTAAACGTACATCAATCTTATCCACTCTATCCCGTCTATCCTGCACAGCTCTCTGAGAAGCTGAGGAAGCTTCACTTCACCGTAGAGATCGCGTCCGTACTGCGATGTGTCCTGAGCGATGAGTATGAGTTCCCTGATGCCGGCATCCGCAAGATCCTGAGCCTCGTGGATGCAGTCCTCCATCCTCTTGGAGCGGAAAGGCCCCCTTATCAGAGGGATGGCGCAGAATGAGCACATGTTGTTGCAGCCCTCAGCTATCTTGAGATAAGCGTAGTATGCGCCTTCATCTATGCTGCGCTTTCTGTATCTGAGGTCATCTATCTGATCCCCAACAAGATCCGTACCGTCCGGTCCGTCCTCTCCGAGCAGTATCGACGGCAGATCATCGTAGTCGTTGACGCCGAAGAACATGTCCACCTCGGGCATCTCAGCGGCGAGTTCAGCATGATATCTCTCAGACAGGCAGCCGGTAACCACAAGCTTCTTGTCCTCTCCTCTCTCCTCTGCCAGCTCGAATATCCTCTCTATGGATTCCTTCTTGGCATCCTCAATAAAGCCGCAGGTGTTGACTATGAGTATATCTGCATCCTGCGGATCGGAAGCGATGCTGCAGCCTCTCTCTATCAGTGAAGCTGCGAGCATCTGCGAATCGTATTCATTTTTAGCACAGCCGAGTGTGTCTATGTATATTCTCTTCATTATCAGTAATTATCCTCGTGGTCAGCATCCATCACCATGCGTCTGACGGATTCCGGAAGTGAATTGAATGAGTCCATCGCCTGAGTATTCGAAAGCTTGTTGAAGCCGTTGCTGCCCTCAGGTGTGATGATCTCAGGCTCAACATCAGTAACATGAGAAGGCTCGTCCGCAGCTGCAGGCTCTGACTCATGAGCAGCAGCTGCCGCCGGTTCGGGTGCTGCTTGTGTTGCAGGCTCCTGTTCCGGTTCAGAAGCGGTCTCATCCGCTCTGTAACCGCCGTAATACTCGTCTTCGGATATCAGGAGGCTGCGCGGTCTAGAACCGTCAGAAGGCCCTATGATGCCCTTCTCCTCTATCTCGTCGATTATCCTTGCGGCCCTGTTATATCCTATGCGGAATCTCCTCTGGAGCATCGAGACCGAAGCCTGCTTGGACTTGAAGATGAATGCGATCGCATCCTCTGTCAGCTCATCCTGAGGCTCTGAACCTGTCTTGCGCCCGTCGCTGTCGATGGCTTTTTGTATCTCGTCATCGTAGGATGGATCTCCGCCCTCCTTCTTGACGAATCTGATGATCTTGTCGATCTCCTTCTCGGAGATGTACGGGCCCTGCACTCTGAAAGGCTTGTTGGAGCCTACAGGCGAGAACAGCATGTCGCCCTTGCCCAGAAGCTTCTCGGCTCCCGGCATGTCGAGTATGGTACGCGAGTCGATCTGTGAAGCTACGCTGAAGGCTATCCTCGAAGGTATGTTGGCCTTGATAAGTCCGGTGACTACGTCGACAGACGGTCTCTGGGTCGCAACTATCAGATGCATCCCGGCAGCTCTCGCCTTCTGAGCCAGCCTGCAGATCGAGTTCTCGACTTCAGATGATGATGCCATCATGAGGTCGGCGAGCTCGTCTATGATGATGACTATCTGAGGCTTGCGGTCGGCGTATCTCTGATTCGCTGCCATGAGTTCGTTGTACGAATCGAGATCCTTGACGTTGTTTTCGGCGAAGAGCTCATAGCGCTTCTCCATCTCAGCGACTGCTATGGCAAGAGCCCTTGCGGCCTTGCGCGGATCCGTCACGACAGGAGTGAGCATGTGAGGTATGCCATTGTAGTTGCCGAGTTCTACCATCTTAGGGTCTATCATGATGAGCTTGAGCTCCGACGGTCTCGCCTTATAGAGGAAGCTCGTGATGATCGAATTGATGCATACGGATTTACCGGAGCCTGTAGCGCCGGCGATCAGCATGTGAGGCATCTCCTTGAGGTCGGCCACGATATTATTTCCCGATATATCCTTGCCCACGACGAATTCGATTATGGAGGAAGCCTCCATGAACTCGTCGGAATCGATCAGGTCGCGTATGAGTACAGGAGCCGGCTTGTCGTTTTCGACTTCGATGCCGACAGCGGCCTTGCCCGGTATTGGAGCTTCTATACGTATGCTCTTGGCTCTGAGGTTGAGAGCGATGTCATCAGCAAGCCTTGTGATGCTGGCGACCTTGACTCCCACCGCAGGCTGGACCTCGTATCTTGTGACCGAAGCGCCCTGAGTGACGGTGAGTACCCTTGCATCGACCCCGAAATTATTGAGCGTCTGCTCGAGTAGGTTCGCCCTCTCTTCGAGCTGGATATCGCTCATAAGCTGCTTGGAGCTGGTGTCCTTTTTGAGGAGACTTACAGGCGGAAGCTCATATCTGAGATCCTCATCTGATGAATTGAAGCCTGCAGCGATGGCAGCATCCTCAGCCTCTTCCTTTTCGCTGAGCTCTTTCTTTTCAGGCTTCTCAGCTTTCTCAGGCTTGACTGCCTTCTCAGCCTTCGGCGCTGATGTACCGGAGGATGAAGCCCTGCGGACTGGACCGGTCTCCGATACTGCCTTCGCAGTTCCGGCAGCGGTAGCAGTCCCGAGGCCTCTTCCGGCTGACCTGCCGCTGTCGCCTCCGAGTCCGTACGAACCTGATGAACCGACCTCTTCGGGATCGCCCAGTCCGTAGCCTGCCCTGACCTTGCCCTTCTCCTTATCTATGCGCCTGCCAGGATAGCCGTAGTTTTCATCATCGCGCTCGAAATCACGGTCCTCGGCGTATATGCTTCTCTGCTGGGACCTGTCCCTGCCGTCCATTCCGATCTTGCCGGAGTCCTTCCTTGCAGGAGCACTCTTAGCTGATTCGTTCTTCTGTCTATCCTTGAGGACGGTATTAGTCGTCACCGCCTCCCCGGTCTCGCTGTCGATGCCGAGGAAATAGTCCTTGAGCCTGCCGAACAGAGTTCCGCTGACATCCTTAGGCGAAGGAACGACCTGGGTGTAATCTATATCATCGATCTTGTCTGTATTTGTCCTGCTTCCGAACGGAGCCGGTATGTCCTGTGCTTCTGACAGCGAGGCGTTCTTAGGGAAGGCCTCTTCGCTGTCATCTCTGGTGATGCCGCTGATTATCGACTTCCACAGTGATTTCTTAGGCTCGGCCGAAACGTTCCATGAAACAGTATCTTCAGCAGCTATAGGTGCAGGTATGTATTTCTGATCTTCCGCATCGAGCTCTCTTTCCAGCCTGCGCATTTCCATCTTTCTGCCCAGGCCCGATGCAAAACGCGCTATTGGCGTATTGGCAACGAGGAATATCGATATGGTCAGTACTGTAAGCGATATGATGATGAGTCCCGGCATGCCGAAGAGCTTGGCGAGTATCGATGCGATCTCCATTCCGACCGCACCGCCAAGCTGGCCGCTAACTCCGAGTACGTAGTATTCCGCTATATCAGCCAAGCCGTACTTCAGATTGCCGACATCTATGAATCTGGCTGAATTGAGTATGCAGAGATTGAGGAATATGAGTATGCTGCATATGGTCGTCCTGGCACCGAGATGCTGCAGCTTGCCCGCAAGCAGCAGTCCCGCGAATATGAAGAGCAGGAACGGGAGCGTCAGCGCCATCATGCCGAAGAGTCCGTTGAACAGATCATGTATGGCCATGCCGAAGCTGCCCGTAGTATCCATTACTACAGTAAAGAACAGAAAGATACCCAGAGCAAACATCGTGATGCTCCAGATGATGTCGTTGTTGCGCTTGTCGCGGTCCGATCTGCGCTTCATCTCAGCAAGAACTTCCTGCCTTGTAGGTCCGCCGGAATAATCCGGCTGCTGAGGCTTCGGCTTGTTCTTGCTCCCGGGAGGTCTGCCCGGTCCTCTTTTCTTCTCTCCTGTATTGTTTGACTTATTGCTCTGCTGTGCCATTCATACTCCTCTTTACACCTAAACGGTATATAATGTATAAAGCCAATCAATTATACTACAATATATTGATTTTGTAACGTTTTTTTCATGCAGTCAGCTTACTTTGTAATAAGAATTTATCAGCTGTATAGACAGGCTCCTTTCGGCGGGCTCCGTCTCCGAGAGTGTCAGGCCCGTCGCCTTTGCCGCTTGGAGAACCTAGTCTGTCGCTTCGCTTGCGACGACCGGTTCTTAGCCAAGCGCCTGCAGTCTTCTCGCGACACTCTTAGCGGCTCCTCCACAGTCTCACTTCGGCTGTCTGTACAGTCGATAGATTCAATTACTGTATAACAAAACAAAAGCCCCTCACGGAGCTTTTGAAATAATCTCTTCAGAGGCTGAGCGATTACTCAGCGTTTACTACGTCCTTGCCGTCATAATATCCGCAAGTTGGACATACTCTGTGAGGAAGCTTTGGCTCATGGCACTGAGGACAAATCGAAAGTCCGGTCATGCTCTTCTTCATGTTAGCAGCCTTTCTGCCGCTTGTCTTAGCCTGTGAAGTTTTCCTTTTAGGTACTGCCATTGTCGACACCTCCTTATATGCTTAATCTTTTTCTTTATCTTATTTCTCTTGTCGCACCGATACATTATATTCATCGATATCAACGTTGTCAACACTAAATTCACAGCTTTGTAAAAAACACATTTTAGTTATTTTTGAAACTTTTTGAAATTAGTAGTGGATTTATGATCCGGTTTGTGTTACATTAACACTTGTCAATTTGATATCGGGGTGTGGCTCAGCTTGGTAGAGCGCTTCGTTCGGGACGAAGAGGTCGCGTGTTCAAATCTCGTCACCCCGACCAATATGGTCGCCGGTCGTAAGACCGGCGATTTTCTTATTTTTGTTTTTTAACTTATTTCCTGACCATGACGGGTATCTTCCTGTGATCCGATTCGCCGTTCACGTCTCTGCCGCTTATCAGATTATAGATGTAAGCGGCATGCAGATCGAGGTCCAGCAGCTTTACAGCTTCTTCATTGAGGCTGCCCGCTTCCTTGTTTACATTCGTGATCACCGGCAGGCTGCATCTCTCTTCGGATCTTATATCCGACAGCAGCGCCCTTCCCTTATCCGTGAAGCCGAGGACTCTGATGTATGTCGGCGCTTCATGCGGATATTCCGATCTGGTGATGCCCAGGACAGTCTGCATGCACAGTCTGGATATCCTGGTATAAGTATATCTTCTGGACTTGACCGCCTTGACTATGTCTGTCCAGCTGTTCTCTGTCTTAACGGCCTTCTTGAGCAGATTAGCAAGGCCTTCCCCTCCCGACGGGCAATCTTCTATCTCAGAAGCATCTGCTGACATCACGGCGTATCTCAGCACATCCGTCCAGTCATCCGGAAATGTCAGCTTCTCATCCTCCAGCACATTTTTAGCGGCTGCAGGTATACTGTCCGGCAGGCCTGAAGCCATGATCTCTCTTATATCCGAAGCACTCGCAGTATCTACGCGCTTCACTGCAAGCGGCTCAGCGCTCCTGATGTTCATCAGGTACTCAAGCGCAAGTATATCGTTGGGAGTTCTCAAGAGCCCCAGCTCGGCTTCGATCTCATCCTCCGAAGCGCCTTCAGACAGACGGATGTCACGGTATGCTCTCTCTCTTGCAGCAGGATAGCTGAGTCCGGATGGCAGGAGAGCTGATATGCCTTCAGTAAGAGCTTCCCTTTCCTTCATCAGACGATCTGCGACCTGTCTGATCAGTTCCGTATCACCGCTCTCGCTTCCGAACGCAATATGACTGCATCCCATGGCTTCGAGCATGGTAACGCCGGCTTTTGCATATTGAGCAGCGTTGCCGAGGCAGAAGAGAGTCGGGATCTCAACAACGAGATCAGCTCCGCATCTTAGAGCAGTTTCAGCCCGTTTCCATTTGTCGCAGACTGCGGGTTCGCCCCTCTGGACGTAATCCCCGCTCATCGCAACGACCACGGCATCGCAGTCTGTGATCCTGCGGGCTTCCTCCATGACATATGCATGGCCATTATGAAGAGGATTGAACTCTGCTGTTATTCCCGTGACTTTCATTGTATTCCTCTGAGTAAAACAACAGGGCTATCTGAGAACAGACAGCCCCATCTTGATAACATACTAAATGAACGAATGCCTATTCAGCCTGGTCTTCGGCCGGCGCTGCAGGGATTTCGGTCTGCTGCTGCTCTCCGAGCTGTACTCTCTCGGCGAGAGTCTTCATCTCCTGACGGTTCTGATTGACCTTGGCATTGATATTAGCGAGCATCTGATTGAAATATGCTGTCATAGGCTCGATATACTGTCCGCCAACACCTGCAATATCAGTCTGCATATCGTAAAGAAGCTGGTCGATGTACTCATACGATCTGTACTTCATGTAGTTCGCATGGCTCTCGGCCTCTCTGAGGATGGCATCGGCCCTCTTCTGAGCATCCTTGTAGATATTGTTGTTGTTTACAAGATACTCGACCTGTTCCTTGGCCTCATTGATCATCCTGTTGTATTCCTTCTTGGCGTCGCTGATGATGCGGTCTCTCTCCTGATCGAGCCACTTTGCCTGCTGTATGTCGCGCGGAAGGTTCGCTCTGATATCCTCGAGGATCTTCTGCGCCACATCGAGATCGATGATGCCTTTCTCAGAGAATGGCATCTTGCTGGATGAAGTGATAAGGTCTTCGAGCTCCTCAAGAAGTGACATTAATTTGATGCTGTCGTCGTTCATTTATAATTCCTCCTGGATCTGTATTTGTATATGTTGAAGTGTATCTTATTTACCGATCTTGTCTTTGAGCTTGCTGATCACGTACGGATGCGCGAGACCTTCAATGCTGCCTCCGAGAGATGCGACCTCTTTGATGAGGCTCGAGCTCACGAACGAAAGCTCAGGGTCAGTCATCAGGAAGACGGTCTCAGTATCTCCGTTGAAGAGACGGGCATTTATCTGAGCCATCTGAAGCTCGTTCTCAAAATCAGAAGCCTTCCTGAGTCCTTTGACTACAACGCTGAAGCCGTTCTCATTGACGTAATCGGCGAGAAGTCCGCTGAACTTGTCTATCTTTACATTGGGGATGTGCCTTGTGACTTCCCTCGCGATCTCCACTCTCTCATCGACTGTAAACAAGCCGTGCTTCTGCGGATTCACGACTACCGCCACTGTGAGTGAGTCGTACAGCTTAGCGGCTCTTTCGATTATATTGAGATGAAGTCGGAGGCCAAGCGG
>JAZUNV010000053.1:0-7556 GCA_045604305.1 Anaerovoracaceae bacterium
TTGGTATCGTATGGTATGCTGAGGAAATGCTGAAGGCTAACGGCGAAGACTTCAAGGGCAAGAATGTTGCTATTTCCGGCTTCGGTAACGTAGCTTGGGGTACAGCTTGGAAGCTCTGGGAGCTCGGCGCTAAGTGCGTAACCATTTCCGGACCAGACGGATACATCTATGATCCAGACGGAATCACAACTCAGGAGAAGGTTGACTACCTCCTCGAGCTCAGAGGATCCGGCAAGAACATCTGCGCACCTTACGCAGAGAAGTTCCCTAACGCTAAGTTCTTCGCTGGCAAGAAGCCTTGGGGCGTTGCACAGGACACCGGCTGCAAGATCGACATGTTCATCCCATGCGCTATGCAGAACGACGTTCACATGGAGCATGCTAAGCAGATCGTTGAAGGCGGCTGCAAGTTCTACTGCGAAGGCGCTAACATGCCTACAACAAACGACGCTCTCGAGTATCTGATCGAGAACATGACAGCTGTAGGTCCTGCTAAGGCAGCTAACGCCGGCGGCGTGGCTTGCTCCTGCATCGAGATGGGCCAGAACGCAGCTCACACTCCATTCCAGCACCAGGCTGTATATGATCAGCTCCACCAGATCATGAAGAACATCTACAACGCTTGCGCTAAGGCCGGTGAGACATACTACGGCGACAAGAACGCTCTTGTACCTGGCGCTAACATCGCTGGTTTCGAGAGAGTCGCTGAGGCTATGATGGCTCAGGGTCTTGTATAATGATCGACAGGATCTTGTACAGGTGACTCTTTAGCGGATAACGCGAAACAAAGATCTATCAGAAGAGACCGCTTCGGCGGTCTCTTTTACTGTATTGTAGCCGGAATTGTGATCACGAGAAACCTGTAGAGTGTACAGTATGTCTGTCCGCGAGGGCTATTTTTGTGGTAAAATAACCTAACTATGCGTATGATACTTAATAACGAACAGAATAAAGCAGTAAGACACATCGACGGGCCCGTGCTGATACTTGCGGGAGCGGGCTCGGGCAAGACCGCGACCATGACTCACCGCATGGCCTACATGATAGAGCATGGCATCGATCCTCATAACATTCTTGCGGTCACGTTCACCAACAAGGCTGCCGGCGAGATGAGGAGCCGCGTGGCCGATCTCGTGGGCGAGGCGAGCGGCATGTGGATCATGACCTT
The DNA here is from genome assembly GCA_045604305.1 of Anaerovoracaceae bacterium. Taxonomy (GTDB): domain Bacteria; phylum Bacillota; class Clostridia; order Peptostreptococcales; family Anaerovoracaceae; genus Crickella. Next base: position 1,169 of record JAZUNV010000053.1, read on the forward strand.
CCACGCCATGTGCCTTCGCATGCTGAGGTATTCGAGCGAGAGGCTGGGATATAAGGCAGGCTTCACGGTATACGACGAGACCGACAAGAAGACTCTGATCAAGCGGATAAGCAAGGAGCTCGGAGTGGATGACAAGATCACTTCCACCGCGCTTATAATAGGCGTGATCAGCAAGTGCAAGGAGAGGGAGGAGGACCCGGAGACCTTCCTCATGAACAGCGCGGGCTTCCCTCAGGACAAGGTCATCTATGAAGTGTATAAGCGCTATCAGGAGTCGATGATGGAGTCCAACTCCATGGACTTCGACGATCTGCTGTGGAACGGCGTGAAGCTGCTCGAACAGAACAAAGACATACTCGAGCACTACTCGAACCGCTTCAGGTACATCATGGTGGACGAGTATCAGGACACCAACTACCTCCAGTACAAGCTGATCAGCATGCTGGCTTCGAAGCACGGCAATCTCTGCGTCGTGGGCGATGACGACCAGTGCATCTATCAGTGGAGAGGCGCCGACATACGCAACATACTCGACTTCGAGCGCGACTTCGGCGATGTCTACACGGTCAGGCTCGAGCAGAACTACAGATCAGACGGCAACATACTGAAGCTCGCCAACTCGGTCATAAAGAACAACAAGGAGCGCAAGGTCAAGGCTCTCTGGACGGACAGGGAGGACGGCGAACTCATCACATATAAGAGGCTCGAGGACGAGAAGCGGGAAGCCTGGTGGATAGGCAGCGAGATAGAAAGACTCAGGGACCTCGGCTATGACTACAGGGACATCGCGATACTATACCGCAAGAATGCCCAGTCCAGGAGCTTCGAGGAGAAGTTCAGCTTCCGCGGCATCCCGTACAGAGTGCTCGCGGGACTCAGGTACTATGACCGCAAGGAAGTCAAGGATGTGATGGCCTATCTCAGGCTCATCGAGAACCCGGGAGACAACGTATCCATGCTCAGGGTCATCAACGAGCCGAAGCGCGGGATAGGCGGCAAGACCCTGGCGGGCATCGAGGAGTATGCGAACGCGTACGGGATGACGATATACGAGGCACTCTGCGAGCCTGAGCTGAGGGCGACGATGGGTCCCAAGGTAAGGACCGCGGTGGAAGCCTTCACCGGCATGATAGGAGACTTAAGAGCGGAGCAGGAGAACCTGACGCTCACCGATATATATGACAACGTGCTCAACCGCTCGGGCTATCTCAAGGCCCTCGAGGATGCGGGCACTGTCGAGGCCGAGGGCCGCATAGAGAACATCATGGAATTCAAATCCGTCATCGCGGAGTTCGAGAAGGGGCTCTCTGACGGAAGCGTGGCGGCCATGCAGGAGGAGATGAAGAGGGAAAGGCTCGAGCTGCTCGGCGAGGGCTTTGAAGCTGACAGCCAGACCGAGCTGTCTGCCTTCCTCGAACAGATCACCCTCATGTCGGATATAGACAATCACGACGAGGACGAGGACGCGGTAGTGCTGATGACACTCCACTCCGCCAAGGGACTCGAGTTCCCTGTGGTCTTCATACCGGGCATGGAGAACGGGATGTTCCCGGGCATGGGCGCGTACGACGATGAACACAGCATGGAGGAGGAGCGCAGGCTCTGCTATGTGGGCATCACCAGAGCGATGAAGAAGCTCTACCTCACGGGAGCGCAGGTGCGCACCATGTACGGGCGGATCGACTACCAGGTGGAGTCGAAGTTCCTCGAGGAGATGGACCGCAAGTGCATGGACGGAGACGAGACCGTCAGCGAGAAGGTCAGGACCGGATCCGGTCTCAGAGGAGAGGGCTCTTACACGGGCGACTACTTCTTCGGCGGCCGCGCTCACGGCACGGCTGACGGCTTCGCGGGAGATCCATCGCCTAAGCCGTTCGACGGACTCAGCGCCGCAAGGAGACAGACCGCCGGCAAGGCCGCGATCGTACAGGAATTCGCCAACGGAGATACCGTAAGGCATCCGAAGTTCGGCGAGGGCATGGTGATAGAGCAGGACGAAAAGACCATGACAGTCATGTTCGACTCAGTCGGCGAGAAAAAGCTCGGCAAGGGCTTCGTAAAGATGGAGCTGGTCAGTCACTAAAGCCTGTACACGCGGTATGTCGGGGACGTGCATTATATATGCTCCGGCAAACTGAGCACGCCGGTCCTTGGCGATTGACAAGCCGAAGGCGCCGGCAGAGCCTAGTACCGCTGCGTGCGAAATTTAGTGCGAACGTGCCGGAGCATAATAATGCACGGCCTATTAATACAAAGGATCAGGAAATGAGTGAAGCAGAGAAGAGAACGAGAATAGACGAACTGGCGGAGCGCCTCAACGAGGCTTCGCGTGCATACTACGCGGACGGCATCGAGATCATCACTAACTACGAGTATGATGAGATGTACGATGAGCTGCTCGCTCTCGAGGCCGAGACGGGATATATAAGAGAGGACAGCCCGTCCATCAACGTGGGCTATGAGACGGCCGCCGGCCTTCCCAAGATCACTCACGAGATCAAGATGCTCTCTCTCAACAAGACCAAGGACAGGGACGAACTCAGGGCGTGGCTGGGCGATCAGAAGGGGCTTCTCTCGTGGAAGCTGGACGGACTCACTGTCGGTCTGACTTACGAGAACGGCAGGCTCGTGCAGGGCGTCACCAGGGGCAACGGCATAGAAGGCGAACTCATAACCGCCAATACTCTTGCCATCAGGAACGTGCCTAAGACCATCCCTCACAAGGGCAAGGTCATAGTAAGAGGCGAGGCCGTGATCAGGTATTCGGACTTCGAAGCCATCAACGAGGCCATAGAGGATACCGACGCTAAATACAAGAACCCGAGGAACCTCTGCAGCGGAAGTCTCCGTCAGCTCGACCCGAAGGTGACACATGACAGGATGGTACGCTTCTATGCGTTCACACTGACACTTTCGGAGGGCGTTGAGATCAGCAGCCGCCGCGAGAAGATGGAATGGATGAGATCGCAGGGCTTCGATATCGTGGACTACGTCATGGTCGACAAGGACAACCTGATCGATGAGATCGATCGCTATGAGGCCGCGATCCCGGGCTTCGATATACCGTCAGACGGGCTTGTACTGACCTTCGAGGATGTGAGCTACGCCAAGACTCTTGGTGAGACAGCCAAGTATCCTAAGGATTCGATCGCCTTCAAGTGGCGCGACCAGCAGGCGGAGACGGTGCTTCGCGAGATAGAATGGAGCCCGTCGAGGACCGGACTTCTCAATCCGGTAGCGGTGTTCGATCCTGTGGAGCTCGAGGGCACGACGGTATCGAGGGCTTCAGTCCACAACCTCAACATCATGGAGGACCTGGAGCTCGGCATAGGAGATACCGTACAGGTATACAAAGCAAATATGATAATCCCTCAGCTCGCGGGCAATCTGACAAGGAGCGGCAGGATAGACATACCGGACAGCTGCCCGGTATGCGGGGGCCCGACGCAGGTCAGGGATGAAGAGGGCACCAGGACGCTCCACTGCACCAACCCGGCCTGCCTTGCGAAGCACGTCAAGAAGTTCTCTCACTTCGTATCGAGAGATGCGCTCAATATAGAGGGACTCTCGGAGTCAGGTCTGCTGAAGCTGATAGGCATAGGTGTGAGGACTTTCCCTGATTTGTTCAGGCTCGAGGACCACAAAAGTGATATAGTAAGCATGGAAGGCTTCGGGGAGAAGTCATACGAGAACCTTGTCGCATCGGCGAGGAGGGCATCGCGCACGACGCCGGCGAGGCTGCTGTACGGGCTCGGAGTGCCGGGCATAGGCGTACAGAACTCCAATATCATATGCAGGGCATGCCGCAATAAATGGAGTGAGATAGAGAGCCTCGACGAGGCCGCTCTCACGGACATTGACGGAGTCGGAGCTGTGATGGCGCGCGACTACGTCGCCTACTTTGCGGATGAAGATAACAGGAAGACGCTTGCGGAGCTGCTCGAAGTGCTGACTCTCGACGAGAGCTACGAAGCGGCAGGTGACAGGCTCGAAGGCATGACCTTCGTGGTCACGGGAAGCCTGGAGCATTACGCGAACCGTAAGGACCTCAAGGCCGAGATCGAGGCTGAGGGCGGCAGGGTATCCGGCTCGGTATCCGCCAATACGGATTATCTCATCACGAACGATCCGGGATCGGGCTCGTCCAAGAACAGGGCTGCCCGTGAACTCGGAGTCGCTATCATAACCGAGGATGAGATACGAGGGATGCTGGGACACTAGATCATTGAACTGAGAACAGGAAAGGAGGACGGACCAATGGACAACGTAAACATGGTTCCTGACATGGATCAGGCATACGATGAGTCTCTTATCAAGATAATCGAATATCTCGATACCAAAAGGTATTTCCATGCCAGGGATGAACTCCTTAAGCATAACGAAGTGGAGATAGCCGAGCTTCTGGTAGACGTCAGGCGAGAGTTCGACCTCCAGAGGATGGTCGTCCTGTTCCGGGCGCTTCCGAAGGACATCAGCGTAGATGTATTCGCCGAGCTCAGCATCGATGACCAGATCGACATCATCAACATCATCACCGATCCCGAGATCCAGTACATCCTGGACGAGCTCGACTTCGACGACATGATTGACGTGCTTGAAGAGCTTCCTTCCAATATTGTGGACAAGATACTCGCAAAGACGCCGAGGGGCGAACGCAAGCTGATCAACACCTTCCTCAAGTACAAGGAAGACAGTGCAGGCTCCCTGATGACGCCGGAGTACATCAATCTCAGGAAGGACGACACGGTCGCCGAGGCGCTGGCTCATATCAGGGATGTGGGACTCGATTCCGAGACGATATATACCTGCTATGTGCTCGACAGGGGGCGCAAGCTGATAGGCGTCGTATCACTGAAGTCGCTGGTGATAGCCCCTGCGGATGCAAGGGTATCGGAGCTGATGCATGAGGACCCGGTCGTGGCCCACGTGGACGACGACCAGGAGGAGGTAATGGACCTGTTCACCAGGTACGGATATCTGGCCATCCCGGTCGTGGACAATGAATTCAGACTCGTCGGTATCGTTACAGTAGACGACATCCTCGAAGTCATCGAAGAAGAGACCACCGAGGATATCGAGCGTATGGGCGGAGTCATCGACACCACCGACAAGGAGTACCTCGACATGTCGGTGTGGCAGCACGTCAAGGCGAGGCTGCCGTGGCTCTTCCTGCTTATGTGCTCATACTTCGTCACCGGCGGCATACTCGCGACCTTCGAGGATGCGATGTCAGCCGTGATCGCTCTTGTCATCTACATGCCTATGCTGATGGGTACGGGCGGTAACTCCGGCTCGCAGAGTTCTACTCTGATCATCCGTGGTATGGCTACGGGCGACCTCGAGCTTGGGGATTTCGCCAAGGTAATGTGGAAGGAGATAAGGGTAGGCGTGATAGTCGGAGTGTGCCTCAGCGCGCTCAACTACGCGAGGATCGTATACCTCGACCACAACCCGCCGATGGTGGCGATAACCGTATGCGTATCCATGATACTCATAGTCATCATAGCCAAGCTGATCGGCTCCATGCTGCCGATGCTGGCCAAGCGTATAGGCATCGACCCTGCGCTGATGGCGGGTCCGATGATGGCATCCATCACGGACATGATATCGCTTTGCACATATTTCCTGATGGCAGGTCTCTTCCTGCACATCTGATCCAAACAAGATCAAATAGAGGTTTATTACGTATTCCTGAGGGATAGCGAGCAGCTGTCCCTCTTATTTTGATAGACTGTCTCGGACGAAGCTGAGAATTCAGGGTGTGGGTCCGAGGCGCGATTGATAAATGCAGCGGAAACTGGTACTCTGCCGGGATAACGGAATAAATATGCAGTGGAGTGTATATAGATTATTTAAGATGCTAAATATCGGGGCAAATTGTGATAATTAAATAACAATCTTTTTTGTATTTTTAACAATCCTTAGAGGCCTGTACACCTTGAAATCACTGAACTTTCTCCTAATTTACAATGTATAAATGCTGATTTTGCGGGTTTCCAATGTGAAGGAAATATCACAATTTCGTTGACTTATTGGCTCAAAAGGGCAATAATAAATGCATAGAATTTATTTATCGCTAATATATTAACTACTTAAAGAAAAACTAAAGAAAAAGAACGGCGATAGAAAAGGAGTACTTATGAGTTCTGAAATGATTACTTTTATTCTGTACTTTGTCGCTCTGATGGGAGTGGTAATCTACTTCTACATCAAGGACAAGCAGAGAAGCCAGGAGGACTACTTCCTCGGCGGACGTTCGATGGGACCTTGGGTAACAGCCCTTTCCGCACAGGCTTCGGACATGTCAGCATGGCTGCTGATGGGACTTCCGGGATCCATACTCGCATTCGGATTCGGACAGATGTGGATCGGTATCGGACTTGCTCTC